>CAMBEV010000127.1 GCA_945865595.1 Nannocystis exedens
CACGGTCCAAACGGCAACACTAGAGGCTGCGTTGGTGAGCTAGCGCGTAAACGACGCTTCTTTGCCAGCGAACGCGAACGGCCCCGTCCCGCACGAGGCGCGTGTTTGCTTCTCGACCTTAAATGTCGCGCTGCTGACGAGCTGCGTGACGATCACGTACGGCAGCGCATTCTGCGCCGTCATGTCGAACTCGTTGCTGTGTAGGTCGTCAAAACAGTAAATTTGATTGTCTTTTAGGTCGGCGAAACGCCGGTTCGTCAACCCGCTTAACTTTGGCGTAAACGCGTAGCGCTGACCGTTGAGATCGGGCACGGCACGCCCCATCGAAAACACCTCAGCCGAGGGCTTCGCCGGACTCGGTGCCATGAAGAGAACGTACTCCTCGCTGTAGCTCGGGTACTTCGGGTCGGTGGGGAACCAGTAGCCCTGCGCGGTGTTGGCCACGTCCCAATAGACGGTACCGCACTTGTTGGTGCTCTCCACCGGCTTGCCCATCGTTGAGAACAGGTTGAGGTACTTCGCGCGTTCGACGGCATCGATGTAGTCGAGCGGGCACACGGCATAGCAGCGGGCGAATACGCCTCGCGCTCCCTTGCAGTGGCGGTCGGCGTTGACGTAGTCGCGACCGGTTGTGAGCCGCCAATCGCGCATGCCCATGTCGAGTCCACCCACGCCGCGAATGTCTCCGGCAGTACCGAGCTGGTCGCCCGCAGCGAGCGCGATGACTTCGCGCGGAGGCTCAAGGTTACAAGGCTGCTCGTTGCTGCCTCCTCCCGTGTTCGTGCCGCCGTCGCCGGCCCACGAGCATGCGCTCTGGCGTGCGTCGATCCACGCTTTCAACTTAGGAAAGACGATTGACCTTACGTGGTGGAAGTAGATGTCGACGTCATCGCAGACGTTGAACGTGAGGCTGTAATCGATGTAGTTCGGCGTGCCGCCGCGAAGCTTGTCGTAGTGCCGCACGGTCACACCCGTGAGGCGCAGGTTGCCGGGGGCATAGACGGGGGCTTCGATGTCGGACGGGTCGTTGGGGTTCTTGGTGTAGAAATAGAAGTGCGGGGTCGGGAACGTATGATCGGGCGGCACCAAGCTGCCGAGCTGGCCCATGTTCGCGACGTACTCGGAAGGCACTGGCATGCGCGTAAGCGTTGCGCCCGTGCAGGCAAGCGGAGGGAGCACGCTTGCGCTGCCGCCGCCATCAGACCACGCGCCGCCGTCGTGAATCGTCGACCCATCACTCGTTGCGAAGGCATCAGGAGCCGCGAAGGCATCAGGAGCCGCGAAGGCATCAGGAGCCACGGAGGCATCAGGAGCCACGGAGGCATCAGGAGCTACGAAGGCATCAGCGTTGCCGTCGCCGCCATCTGAGCAGGCCGCGAACCAGGAGAATCCCGCCAGCCATGCGCACCCCCAGGACGTGTGGTTCCCCATCGCCTTCTGTGAACGGCGAGGTTCGGCTCGACTTTACATAAACACCAAGAAAATACGCCCCACCACAAAGAAGCGTGCGTTTTTCCTGGCCGCCGAAACCGATTCCGCTTACCTCCGCGCGCGGCAGGAGCGTCTTCGCACATGAGTGAACTTCAGAAAATCCGTAACATCGGCATCAGCGCCCACATCGACTCGGGCAAGACCACGCTGACCGAACGCATCCTCTTTTACACAAAGCGCATTCACGCGATCCACGAAGTGAAGGGCAAGGACGGCGTCGGCGCGGTCATGGACTCAATGGACCTCGAGCGTGAGCGCGGGATCACCATTCAGTCCGCGGCGACGCACTGCTCATGGGCTGGCAATCACATCAACATCATCGACACCCCTGGCCACGTCGACTTCACGATCGAAGTTGAACGCGCGCTTCGAGTGCTCGACGGCGCGATCCTCGTGCTCTGCGGTGTCGCGGGTGTGCAGTCGCAATCCCTCACGGTGGACCGCCAAATGCGCCGCTACGGCGTTCCGCGCATTGCGTTCGTCAATAAACTTGACCGTGCAGGCGCAAACCCAATTCGCGTCAAGGACCAGCTGCGTGAAAAGCTGAACCTGAATCCTGTCTTGCTTCAGCTTCCGATCGGCCTCGAAGACAAGCTCGAGGGTGTCGTCTGTCTGATCGACATGAAGGCGTACCGCTTCTACGGACCGAATGGCGAGGAGATCAAGGTCGACGAGGTGCCGGCCGACCTCAAAGAAGAGGCAGACAAATACCGCGCCATCATGCTCGACCAGTTGTCGCTCTTTGACGATGCGCTTGCCGAGGCGATCCTTGATGACAAGGTGACGTCTGAACTCATCCGCAGCGCGATCCGCACGTCAACGATCGCGCTCAAGATTGCGCCGGTCATGATGGGCTCGGCGTACAAGAACAAGGGCGTTCAGCTGCTTCTCGACGGAGTGAACTCTTACCTGCCCAACCCTAGCGACGTGCCCAACACAGCCGTCAATCTCGACAAGAATGAGGAACGGGTCGATCTCTCGAGCAGCGAAAATGATCCGCTGATTGCGCTCGCCTTCAAGCTCGAAGACGGCCGCTTTGGTCAGCTGTCGTACGTGCGCATCTATCAAGGCAAGCTCGCCAAGGGCACTGAAGTGACGAACACCCGAACCGGCAAGCGCCACAAGGTCGGCCGCTTGGTGCGCATGCACTCAGACGAGATGGAGGAGATCGACACGAGCTCGCCGGGCGATATCGTCGCGATGTTTGGTATCGACTGCAACTCGGGCGATACCTTCACCGACGGCAAGCTCAACTACGCGATGACGTCGATGTTCGTTCCCGACTCGGTCATCTCGCTTACGGTCACGCCGAAAGACAACAAGGCGCAGACGAACATGTCGAAGGCGCTTCGCCGTTTCACCAAGGAAGATCCGACCTTCCGCGTGAGCGCAGACGTGGAGACGGGCGAGACGATCATCGCCGGAATGGGTGAGCTCCACCTCGACGTTTATGTCGAGCGCATGAAGCGCGAGTACGGTGCCGAAGTCATTACGAGTCCACCGCGCGTGGCCTACCGCGAGACGATCACGCGCAAGGTTGACTTCTCGTACACGCACAAGAAGCAAACCGGTGGCTCGGGCCAGTTCGGTCGCGTCGGTGGCTTCCTTGAGCCTTCGCCAGAGAAGTACCTCTTCAACGACGAAATCTCCGGCGGCATCATTCCGCGCGAGTTCATCTCCGCGGTCGACAAGGGTTTTCAGTCAATGCTGCACAAGGGTCTCCTCATCGGAGCGCCGGTGGTCAACGTCGCAGTAACGCTCGACGACGGCGGCTACCACGCCGTCGACTCAAGCGACATCGCCTTCCAAGAAGCAGCGCGCGGTGCATGGCGCGAGTTCTACCCCAAGGCAGGCCCACAGATTCTCGAACCGATCATGAAGGTCGCGTGCGAGGGTCCTTCTGAATACCAAGGTGGCATGACGGGTTTGCTGATGCAGCGCCGTGGCATCATCATCGGAACGTCGGAGCAAGAGGGCTTCGCGCACGTCGAAGCCGAAGTTCCGCTCGCTGAAATGTTCGGCTTCTCGACGGCGATTCGCTCGTCAACGCAGGGCAAGGGCGAGTTCACGATGGAGTTCGCAAAGTACTCACCGACGCCTTCCTCGATCAGCGAAGAGTTGATCAAGAAGCATCGCGAGGAAGAAGCAAAGAAGCGGTAAACTCGCTTACCTAGCGATTGCTGACGCCAAGGGGACAACGCCTCTTGGCGTTTTGCTTTGTCCCGTTTTGGAAACGCGTCGCGATGAGCTATCTACCACGGTCATGAACGACGGAGGACTGAGATCTTGGGCGTTCGCGCTGACGTTCGCGCTGTGTGCGTGCGCCGTGCGCCGTGCTGCCGTTGATCCCGAGTCCACCGAAGCCTCGCCCGTTCCCTACCAGCCGTTCCCTCCCGTTCAACGATCGGTCCATCCCATTTGCTACAGCGTTGCTCCGCACTTGAGCTTCTATCGCGATGCACACACTCCACTTGTCGCGTGTCCTGATGACTTCTTCGGTACAGATCAAACTCAAGTACCCGAGAGGGACGACCATTGTTGGACTCTCGATCCAGCAACGTGGAAGCGCGCACGCTTGGTGGGAACGAAGAACTACCTGCTGAGTGTGCAGCACTTGGGATTCAAGTACGAGCAACTGGCAAGTCCACAACGGTCGCGGCACGAGCCGGTATTGACCATCGATCGCGTTGCCATCGTCGCTGGAGAACGACACAACACGTTGGCGCTCACCGTTTTGATGCCCACCGGTGATGAGAAACCGAGAACGATCACTATCGTGGAGAGTACCGACGGTGTTGCCGACGACTCTGTGAAGTTCGCCTTCGATCCAGAAGAACGACGTGTGGCGGTTGTGTGGCGCAAAGGGCGGGAATCGACGATCTCGCTGTACGCATGGCCCTTGGGCAAGCTGATCAAGACAGGCGCGCTGAAGATCACCAAAGACGTGACAGCGATCGACTGGCTAGGGCGACACCTCTTGCTCTGGTCTGCCTCTAAGCGCCCGGGTGAAGCATCGACCGCATCCGCGCTTCCGTGGAAAAGCTTAGAAGCGATGCCGACCCACGTCGGCGAGTTCGCGTCTGACAATGTCTACCACTTGACGAAGGGCCTCTACCTCTTGGAGCCGGGTGAGGGCCTTGCGTTGCTGAACGACGACTCCCTCACGCGTGAGCCTTTGGCGATCTCGAACGGCATAGGAGCGAATCCGGATATGCCTAATGGCACCGGCGTAACTGTCGTTCTTCTCAGGGACACCTGGCTCATTGCGCGTGGTCTGACGATGGCCTTGGTCTCCAAGAAAACGCATGCGATTGTCGCGCGCAGTTCGCTCGCGGAGTGCCAATGGCCGCGATGAACCTCGAGAAAACCGTGGTATGAACGGCGCCTCTCGGAGGTTTCGCCATGCTGACCCGTCGTTCAGTGATTGCAGTTTCGTCACTCGCCGCGCTCGTTGCGCTCGGCGTGGCTGGGGCTGGGTGCAGCAAGAAGGTGGCAGAAAGCGAGATCGTGATTGGCTCCTTTCTGTCGCTGACGGGCTCTGACTCTACCTTCGGGCTCGACACAAAGAAGGGCATCGACCTCGCCCTCGAGCAGGCCAACGCTGCCGGCGGCATCAAGGGCAAGAAGATCAAAGTGATCTACGAGGACGACAAATCGACCGCAGCTGAAGCGACGCAAAAAGTTCAGCAGCTGATCGATCGCGACAAGGCCATTGCCATTCTCGGCGAAGTCGCGTCGAGCCGCACCAAGGCGGGTGGCCTCGTCGCGAATGCGAAGAAGATTCCGCTCGTCACGCCGTCATCGACGGCCGTCGAGATTACCAAGGGCCGCGACTACGTCTTTCGAAGCTGCTTTACTGACGCGCAACAAGGCGACGTCGCGGCGCGCTTCGTAAGAGAGAAGCTCGGCAAAACCAAGGTCGGCTTGTTCTACGCAGCACAGGACACGTACTCGTCAGGGCTCGCACAAACTTTTCGCGAGTCATTCGAAAAGCGTGGCGGCAAAATCGTGGTGAGCAAGGGCTTCCAGAAAGGCGACACGAACTACACGACCTACCTGCAAGAACTCAAAGCCGGCAATCCCGAGATCATCTTCGCGCCCGTCTACTACAACGAGATGGTTCCGATCGCGCGACAGGCAAAGCAAATCGGCCTAGCGGGTTCAACGTTCGTCGGTGGCGACGGGTGGGACTCCGCTGAACTCCTCGAGGGCGCAGCGGCCGAACTCGAAGGTGCCTACTTCACCAACCACTACGCGCCAGACGTTCCCTGGGAACACAGCAAGGCCTTCATGGCAGCGTTTAATGCGAAGCACAAAGCGGCGCCCAATAGCCTGTCGGCTCAAGGCTACGATGCGGCTCGCATGCTCTTTGACGCGATCAGTCGCGCTTCCGACCTGACGCCTGAGTCCATTCGTGTGGCGCTCACGCAAACCAAAGACTTCAAAGGCGCAACCGGCATTTTAACCATCGACGCTGAGCGCAATGCGAACAAGCCGATCGTCGTCGTGAAAATTACGGGTAACGCGTTCAAGTACTCGACTGAATACAGTTCGCAGTAAGTTGACGACCCGTGAAGCTCATTGACGCATTGATGACCGGGCTCGCGCAGGGCGGCATGATCGCCCTCGTCGCGCTTGGTTACACGATGGTGTTTGGCGTGCTCAAGATGATCAACTTCGCCCACAGCGAGGTGTTCATGATGGCCGCCTACGTGGGGCTCTTCGTGATCGCCGCAGTGGGGGGCACGGCGCATCCGCTTCTCGCTGCAGTGGGCGGAACCGTCGTGGCGATGTTCGCGTGCTCCCTGTTGGGCATCACGATTGAACGCATCGCGTATCGGCCCATCCGTGCACGCACGCGAGGAAGCAAGCTTGCGCGCGTGACCCCATTGGTGACCGCGCTTGCCGTCTCTGTGTTGCTCCAGAATCTCGCGCAGCTGCTCTTTACGGCACGCTATCGGCCATACCCGCAGCTCTTTCAAAATACCCGACCGATCATCTTTGTGGTCGCGATCGCGATGATGGTCTTTCTCGAGCTGGTGGTGAAAAAGACGTGGTTCGGTAAGGCCATGCGGGCGCTTTCGACGAACGAAGAGGCCGCTCGTTTGATGGGCGTCCGGACCTCAAGAACGATCGCCATGACGTTTGCGCTAGGGTCATCGCTCGCTGCGGTTGGCGCAGTGCTCTATTGCCTTGACCAGTCGCAAGCCTATCCAACGATGGGCTTCAAGATTGGCACTCAAGCGTTCGTCGCGGCTGTGCTTGGCGGCATTGGCAACATCCCGGGTGCGATGCTTGGTGGGTTGCTGATTGGTATCATCGGTGAAATGGTCAAGTTAACTTCCTATTCGGGTGGCGTCGACGTGCTCGTATTCGTGGTGCTCATCCTCGTACTTCTCGCGCGTCCGGCGGGGCTGCTCGGCACTACACGCGTCGAGAAGGTGTGAAGGCGCTTTACGACAGTCCCTGGCACCACCCGTTTCTGTGCTGGGCCGCGCACCTGGTCTTTGCCGTCGCTCTTCTCGCTCGGAAGGAGGCATCGCCATTCTTCACCCGCTTCTTCTGGATCTTCACGCTCGAGATCGTGACCGACGCGCTGTTCACAGGCGGCTGGACGCCGGTGCGCTCGCCTTCAGGCCTCGCGACGACGCTCTCGGCTATGTTCGTGGTTCTCGGAGACTTTCGTTATTTTCTGCTCGTTGAGTACGTGCTTGCGAGCCGATTTTCGGTTGGAGTTTTTCTGCGCGCGCTCGGACTCGCCCTCGTGATTCCACTGGCGACGGCACCTCTCTCGTTCGGCGATTCACGGGTCCTGTTCTTGGTGTACGAGTCGGCGTTCGTGGCGCTCGCGTTGCTGATGCGCTTCGTTCTTATTCCGTTGCGAGCAGCGAAGCTTCCCTCTGACCGGAGGGGCTTCCTCGCCATGCTTACGGGTTTCGAGCTCGTGCAGTATCTCGGGTGGGCCATTGCCGACGTTCGCATTCTCGCCGGCCACGACATCGGCCACCTGATTCGGATCGTGCCCAACCTATTTTACTATGCCGGATTTCTTTGGTTTGCGTGGTTCGCACTGCCGAAGACCCTCCGCGAGGGTGCGGCGTGAAGTTCTGCATCTTGACTATCGCCATCGCGAGTTCTGCGTGCTCAAGGCCGGCCGCGCAAGAGGCGCGGCCTGTGATCGTCTTTCGCGGCGATGCAACGCGAAGCATCGACGCTGTCGCAATGAAGGAGGCCGCAGGGGTGGCGGATATCGAGGGCTTCGATCCGTACTATCAGCGAAAAAAACACTTTCGTGGTTACGAATTGGCGAAGGTCATCGTCAAGGCGCTTGACATGCCGCTGGACGCGCTAAAAAAGTCGTACTTTGTGCTGCGTGCCCGTGACGGCTACGAAGTGCCTATCTCGGGCGAGCGATTGTTCGAGCCGGGTGCGTTCATCGCGTTCGAAGATGCGGATACGCCGACCTGGGAGCCGATTGGACCGCAGCGGGCAAATCCGGCGCCGTTCTACCTCGTCTGGAAGGAGCCGCACCAGGCGAATCTCGAAGTGTACCCGCGCCCATGGCAATTGGCCGCGATCGACCGCGTGGCGTTCGACAAGGTCTACCCGCACGTTGCTCCGCCAAACGACGCCTCGACGAGCGTGTTTGCCGGGTTTGCGATTTTCAAGGACACATGCATCCGCTGCCACGCCATCAATCGTGAAGGTGGCCGCGTGGGGCCGGAGCTCAACGTCCCCAAGAGCATCGTGGAATACCGTCCCGCCGATCAGATCAAGGCCTACATTCGCGACCCACTTTCGTTTCGGTACGGCAACATGCCGGCACATCCGCACTTAAGTGATGCCGACCTCGACGCGTTGGTTTCCTACTTCAACGAGATGAGCCAGCATAAGCATGACGCTCGAGACGTCGCCAAACAGCCATGAACGAAAGTCAACAAGGCACCTTGAGCAAGGTGAGCGCGTTGTGGCGAACGCTGCCATCGCTCATTCGCACCGCAGAAGTGCACGCAACGCTCAGGGGTTCGAATCCGCAAGCGTGCGTGGTCACGGGACTCGGCGGTTCCGAATGGCCGTCGCGCGTCTTCGAGTGGTTGATGCGTTCGCGCGGCAAGGCGTGCGAGTTTGTCCCGCTGAGTCGATTCGTCACCGATGCTCCCGCGGCGGACACACTCGTCGTGTTTTCGCAGTACCTGTCGAACAACGTTGCCTTCGCGCTTCGTGCAGCCAAAAATTATCATCGGGTGCTGATTGTCAGCGCGCTTGACGATGTGTGTTGCCGAGAGCGGCTGGCAGCACTTGGGGTCGCGCTGCCCACGTTCGAGTGGGTTACTGTGCCGACTCCCGATGAACGAAGTTTCCTTTTTCGGCCAGTCGGGCCCGCGCTGATGGCGACGGTAGGCGTATCGCGTGTCCTCGAGAGCTGGGGACTCGACGCACTTCCACTTGCGGCAATCGCTGACGCGTACGAATACGCAGAACAAGTCAATAACATTGACCATGTGTCCAATGCGGTGCTCTCGCTGGGGCGC
>CAMBEV010000128.1 GCA_945865595.1 Nannocystis exedens
GCCGACAAGGCTACGCAAGCCAAACCCGAACCTGCCAAGCCAGAAGCCAAGCCAGCAGCCACGCCGGAAAGCAAATAAGGGGCCGTCATCATGAAGCGAGTAAGCGTTCTCGGTTTGATTGTTGGCGCGAGCCTCTTCGGCATTGTCGGCATCGGCTGCGGCGGGGGTCCTACGCCTCCCAACACGCCGGGCGCCCCCGGCTCTCAGACTCCTACCGGCGTCGGAAACAACCCCGTTGCCGCGGCCGCCGCGTCGAGCTTCCAGGCCGCTCTGGTGACGTTCTTGGCGCACGATAAGGCGAACGACTGGAACGAGGCGAGCTGCACCAGTGCAGCGAAGGACTTTGAGGCGTCTGTTGATCAGCAGCCCACGAAGAAGTTCCCCGAAGCGCAGTATAACGCCGCGCTCGCGTACCAGCGATGCGATAAGGACGCCGAGGCAAAGGGGCTCTTTCAGAAGGCGCTCGCTGGAGACCCAAAGTTCCACCACGCGAAGGCTGCGTTGACGCTCTATCAGCTCAAGGCCGATGGCAACGTTGACGCAGCAATCGGAGCACTAGAGGAAGTCGTCAAGGAAGCCGCGTTTCAGAACGTGCCGGCGCTCGTCAACCTCGCGATGCTGCAGATGGAACGCGATTCCGATCGTGTCGGCGAAACGTGTAAGACCTTCAAAGACGGCAAGCCGATCGAGCTGAAGGACTTCCAGTGCGCGAAGCTCAACTTGCAGCGTTCGCTGGCGATCGACGACAGCTACATGCCGGCGTTCAATCAGCTCGCGCTCTACTACTTCAAGGGCGCAAAAAAGCGCAGTGCCGCGGCGGACGCGAAGGCTGCCAGCATCGCGCCAAAGCCAGCGCCTGCTCGCGCCACTCATGGAGGGCGTGGCGCTCGCGCGGCGGCCCACCCCGGAAAGAGCAAGTTCGTTGACGTTCAAGCGTTGGAACTAGCTGCACTCGTGTGCTCGCAAGCGATCCGCAAAGGACCGACCTACGCGCCCATCTTCAACACAGCGGGACTCATCCAGTCGGAGCTAGGGCAGATCAACGGAGCGGTCAGCTCGTTCCAGAAGGCGGCGACGCTCGATCAACGCTTCTTCGAGGCGCAGATGAACCTCGCGGCCGTCAACCTTTCCTATCGCGGGTTCGATCGCGCCCAGGAAGCGTACGGCAAGGCCCTCGCGGTCAAGCCCAACGACTACGAAGCCCACCTCGGTCTTGCACTCGCGTTGCGTGGGCAGATCACCGACGTGAACTTTGATAAGCAAGTTCCCGCTGTGCAGTCCGAGCTCGACCAGTGCAAGAAACTCGACGCCAATCGCCCGGATGCCTTGTTCAACGAGGGCATTCTGACCCAAGAGTACAAGGCAAACGCTGGCGGCTCAAAAGACGCCCAGATCGCCCAACTCGAAGCGGCCCTCGCCATGTTCGGGAATTTCGTGTCCAAAGCAGGCGACAAGCTCGCGTATGCCGACGGTGTGAAGAAGGCGAACGAGCGTATCGAGGACATCAAGCAAACCATCGCGTTCCTCAAAGAGGCGCCTCCTGCTCCGCCCACGCCTGCCGCTCCCCCGGCGCCTGCCGCCGCACCCGCGCCGGGCGCCGCTGCCCCACCCGCAGCAGGAACACCGGCAGACCCACCAAAGCCGATCTGAAGCGGGACGCCACCGCGCGATTTTTTTGGTGGGAACCTTTTGATGTGCACGCTGTCAGTGCTTACAGGCGGAACTTCAGTAATCCGACGTTGACTGACACGTTTTTTAGAAGTAGGGCTTCAAGTAGTACACTGCGACTGTAATTCGGGTGTAAAAGTTTATGGAGGTTGGATCATGAAGTTGTGGCTCGTTTTGGCAACGGTAGCGGCGACAACGGTTTCAGCTTCGGCATTGGCTCAGGCCCCGCGCCCGCCTGGTTCAGGTCCAGGCGGTGGGCCAGCCGCCTCAGGTGGCGGAACGACGGGCGTAAAAACGACGGACACGGGGAAGGATGGCTACGGCTATTCGTTCACCGACGACCCGCTAGCGGCGGGTGGCTTTGGCCCCAATGACGCGAACATTCGTGTTCGTGTTTCAGCGGCTCGCGTGACGCTGATTCGGCCGCGTACGTCGTTCGTCACCGAGATGCTGAAATCCGTCGAAAACATTTGAGTCGTTGCCTCCCCGTGAGGCGCAACGACACGTTCTGTAGCGTTCCCACGTTTTGTAGTGTTCCGTAGGCGTCTGAGTAGAAGGGTGCATGAAGGATGGACGGCGAGGCCAAGGGCAGATTTACACTGACGTTCGCGCTCTACAGCGGCGCGGACCTCATCCGGCGTGAGCAGGTCGCGGAAGACATTGTCAAGGTCGGCAAAGACCCACGCAGCCACCTTCGCGTTGACGATGAGCTCTGCTCGCGCATGCACGCGGTGATTGAGGTCGCGGGACAGCACGATGTGACGCTCATCGATCTTGGCAACGAACCCGGGACGCTCGTCAACGGTCAGCGCGTCAACAAGAGCAAGGTGCGCCCCGGCGACGAGATCACCATCGGTGGCACGCGCGTCGTGCTCGAGGCGATTGAAGAAACTTCGCGGTCCGCGTCTGTCCCGGTTGATGGTCCGCCCGATGGAATCCCGGTGTCGATGTCAGCGCCTCCTCCGGTGCCCCTTGCGGGCCTTGTTGCCGCGGCAAGCGTGCCTCCGGCTGCAAGCAATCCGTTTGCGTCCTCACCGGCAGCGAACCCGTTTGCGTCCGCGCCGGTGGCGAATCCGTTTGCGGCAGCCGCAGCCCCCACGCGCTCCGTTAATGGTCCGGGCGCTGCATACGCCCCTGTCGGTGGTCCCGGCGCTTCATACGCCCCTGTCGGTGGTCCGGGCGCTTCATACGCCCTAGTGAAGAGCGGTCCCGCCGTTCCGCCTGACGAAGTCGAAGTGGTGCATCTGTCCACCGTCGAGGTCATGGTTCTTTGGGACACGAACGTTTTGCACGTTCGCCACCTCACCCCACCCCGTTCGTTTTACGTGGGCGAGTCGGCTGCGGACTATTTGATTCCGACAGAGGCTCTCGGATGTTCAAGGGCGCCGGTCGTTTCAGTTCGCGGTGGCGGCACGGCAGTGATCGTCCCTCCAGGCGCGACTGGCTACCTCGAGATTGAGGGCCAGGGCCGACAGCAGTTGGCTGACCTCGTTGCGTCAGGTCGCGCGCGGCCATCGAGCGAAGTTTCAGGCGGCCACGAGATCGACCTTCCGACCGGCGCCAAGGCGCGCGTCGAATTGCCTTCAGGCATTGCGTTTCAAGTGACGGCGGGCAACGCCGGCAAGCCGATCCCGTTCGGCTTGATGGGTGCGATTTCCGCAGCAGTCGCTGGGTACTTCGCGCTGTCATTTTTGCTGCACTTTGGTGTGATTGCGGCCTTCTTCTTGTTCAAACCCAACATGGGCATGGGCGACTCCGAAGACATCGATCGCGACCAGCGCCTCGACCAGATGCGCAAATACCTGAACGCGGCCGCTGAGCGTGAACTCGAAGAGAAACAACTCGAGAACACAAAGGACAACGCCGACCAAAAAGAGGGCGGCACGGGCACGCGCGCAAAGGGCGAAGAGGGCTCTATGGGCAACCCCAACTCGCGCGACGCGAACAAGCGCTACGGCGTTCAGGGTCCCAAAGACAACCCCGATCCACACCTTGCACGCCAGGCTGCACTCGCAGAGGCGGCATCGTTCGGTATGATTGGCCTGCTCGCGGCAAACACGGGTGGCGATCCAAACTCACCGACCGCTGAATGGGGTCGCGAAGACTCGTCGGGTCAAGACGACAAGAGCGCGCGCGGCAACATGTTCGGCGACGCCATCGGTGACGCGTTCGGCGCTGGCGGTCTCGGTTTGACCGGCACGGGCGAAGGCGGCGGCGGTCGTGGTGAAGGCATCGGCCTTGGCAACTTCGGCGGTCTCGGCCACGGCGCAGGAAACGGCCAGGGCCAAGGCATCGGCAACGGTCGTGGCGGCCTCGGTCGCGGGCACGCCACCAAGGGACCTCGCGTTCGTGAGGGCGCGGCTCAGGTCAACGGTCGTCTCCCACCCGAAGTGATTCAGCGCATCGTTCGCCAGAACTTCGGCCGCTTCCGCATGTGTTACGAGAACGGGCTGCGCAACAACCCGGCGCTCCAGGGTCGCGTGGCGGTCCGCTTCGTCATCGATCGTGAAGGCGCAGTGAGTGCCGTTTCAGATGGTGGCTCAGACATTCCGGATCGTGGCGTAGCAAGCTGCGTCGTGCGATCGTTCGGCGGACTCTCGTTCCCGAAGCCGGAAGGTGGCATCGTGACGGTTGTCTATCCAATCGTCTTCTCGCCAGGCGAGTGAGAGCGGTGTTGTGCGCAAAAAAATGAGGTCATGGTGATGCAGAAGGTGTGGACGGCGGGCTTGTTGGCTTCTTTGGCTATGATGGGTTTGGCGTGCGATCGCTCGAAAGCCGAAGCGGTTGAGCTATCCAACGAAGGCGACACTTCGAAAAAGGGCGGCAACATCGAAGGTGCGATTGCCAAGTGGGAAGAGGCGGCGCAACTGGATCCTGACAATCATCGCATTCAGGGCCGGCTCCTGCAGGCCTACCGAAAGAAGGAAGATTGGGACAAGGTCGCCTCTGCGGCGGTAAAGGCTCAGCGCGCCGACGACAAGCTCAATGGCAAGAAGATGTTTGCTTCTTACTATTTTGAGCAGGGATACGCCCTTTCGCGTATTGCCGCGACGGGCAAAGGCAAGTGGGCCGATGCACGCCAACCGCTCGAGACCGCCATTCAGCTCGACCCGAATATGGCCCAGGCCTATTTCGAACTCGCTGAGGTGCTTCTTCGCGTCGATGACGAAAAAGGCGCAATCGACAACTATAATAAGGCGATTGAGAAGAATCCCGAGAGTACGGACTTCTACGGGCCGCTCGCAGGGCTCTACGTCAACTTGAACTTCGTTGCGCAGGCAGAGCAGGTCCTCAAAGAAGGTCTCTCGTTCGCCAAAGAAGGCGACAAGCGGCTCTTCAACCTGCGTGCTCAGCTCGGGCAAACGCTGGAGCTGAAGGGTGACTTGTCGTCGGCCATTCGTGAGTACGAAGCGGCGAAAAAATCGTGCGGCGTCTGCGACGATCACAAGGAAGCGCACTTCCTGCTCGGGGCGGCTTATTACGCTGCGAATCCTCCACGGAAGAACGAGGCGTCGAGTGAACTCCAGAAGTTCTACAAGACCGCTTGCAAGGGCGCCTCTGCGGTCCGATTCCGGGCGGAGTGCGATCAGACGATGGAGTTCTCGCGCAAGCTCGGCACGAATTTGTGACGTTGGTTGAGCCGGTGCGCGCGCTACGCGTGGGTGTGTTGGACTTCAACAAGCGTAGAACCGCGTTGTCGGGATGTGACGTTGTTGTGGGTGTGTCGGACTTCAACAAGTGAAGAACCGCGTGGTTCGACCTGGGGCGTTGAGCTTCAACCGGCTTGTGCGTGGTTGATCTGAGAGCGAAAGTTCATCCCACAACGCTTTTGCGTTCTGTTACCGTTTTCAGTCAGGTATCAGCGCAGGGCTCGCCGCGCTCGGCGAGGAGTAGGCGCGCTTGCCTTGGTGAACTCTGCGCAATGGAACTATCGGAGCGACTTCCTGTTCTCGAGCAACAACGCGCGTTGCCGCCCTGCGCGTTGCTCGAGCGTTCGCGCGTCCGCAGGTTCCCTCACCGCGCCTCGCACTTTTCGTTGCCGGTAGACCTCGTTCTGCCGGCGTTCTTCCACAAGATCTTCCAGCCGCGTTCGTCGAGTTCGTCACGGTCAAAGCCATGAAATCACCGCTCAACGATTCACTCCTCGCATCCGAATCTGTCGTCCCTGTTTCGCACGAGGCAAGGCGTGAAGCGCCTGTTGTCGACGAGGCAAAGATTGCGGAGCTTCGCGCCCTCGCTGAAAAGCAAGAAGGTGCCAAGCGCTACAATGAATACGTCAAGACGCTGCTGCAGCTCGCGGCGTCCGTCGGCGATGCGGACGAGAAGATAGAATTTTATCTCAAGGCTGCTGACATGTTCGTCAATCGCTTTGCCAATCAGGCAGAGGCGATCAAGGCGTACGAAGCGATCCTCGCCGTCGCACCTGAGCACCACGGCGCGACCGAGCAGCTCCGACAGATGTACGAGAAGCGGCGCGACTGGGAGAAGCTGCTTACGCTCCAGCGTCGCGATGCTGAGAGGCTCCCGGTGGGGAGCGAACGCGCTGCGCGTTTTTTCGAGATCGCGAAACTTGCGACCGAGCGCGTCAAGAAGCCTGAGGTCTGCATCGAGCTCTGGCAAGAGGTGCTCGAGAGTGATCCTTCGAATGGCGAGGCGCTCGCGGTGCTTGCCGGCTTGTACGAGCGCGCGAAAGAGTTCGACAAACTCGCGACGACGCTTGAACGCCAGGTTGAGGCGACTTTTGACTCGGCTGCGAAAGTACAGTTGCTTGTCAAATTGGGCACGCTCTATGGCGATCGGCTTGGCAACGATGAGGGCGCGGTCGCGGCTTGGCGGTCGCTCCTTGCGATCGATCCGAACGATCGGCGCGCTCAGGACGCGCTCAAGCGGAAGTTGCTCGCGCTCGGCCGGTGGGACGACATCGAGGCTCTCTATGCCGAGTCTGGCAAGTGGGACGAGTTCATTCGCCTTCTTGAGCAGCAGGAGGCAAAGGAGACTGAGGTCGGTGCCAAGCTGCAGCTGCTGTTTAAGCTCGCGGATCTCTGGTCAGAAAAGCGTCAGAAGGCCGATCGGGCCGCGCGTGTTTACGAGAAGGTGCTCGAGCTTGAGCCCCAGAACCTACAGGCGGCCGAAGCGCTGGTCCCGATTTACATGGCATCGGGTAATGCCAAGGGTCTCGTTATCGCGCTCGAAGTGAAATTACACCATGAACGTGACGAGTCTGAACAGCTCGGACTGCTTCGTCAACTCGGTGGACTGTACGAAGGTAAGCTGAGGGAACACGACAAGGCACTTGACCGTTATCTCGCGGTTGTTTCGCTTGCGCCGGGCGACGATGAGAGCCGCGATGATGCGGAGCGTGCCGCGCGGGCGTCGAACGGGTTTCCTCTCGTCGTTGGCAAGTATCAAGAGCTTGTCAAGGGCGCCGATCGCGCGCTGGCGATGGACTTGCGGCTGCGGCTGGGTCGTATTCTTGCGCAGGAACTTGGCAAGACCGAGGAAGCGCTTGAAGCGTACGGAAGGGTCTATGCGGACGAGCCTGATCACCCAGCAGCGCTCGCGGCGTTGCAAGGCCTCTATCGTGAGCTGGGCCGCTACACAGAGCTGCGCGATGTTCTCGGTCGAAGGCTTGCGAGTGCGACCGATGGGGCCGAGCGTCGCAGTTTGCAGGTTGCGGTCGCAAAGCTCTACGAGAAAGATCTGCGCGACGATCAGAGCGCGGTCACGGCGTACGAGCAGATTTTGGACGAGGTCTCTGATGATGCTGAGGCGCTGGCTGCCCTCGACGGACTCTATGGTCGCCTGGCCGCGCACGCGAAGCACACAGGCGTGCTTTCGCGACGCATCGAAACTGAAACTGATCGAGTTGCAATTGTCGATCTGAAGTTTCGGCTCGCGGAGCTGCAGCGAGTGCACCTGAGCGATATTGATGCGTCGCTGGAAAACTACCGCGAAATTTTGAAGGTAGACGTTGAGCACCAAGGCGCACGTGGGGCACTTGAGTCGTTACTCGCTCAGCGCGACTACGCAGCCGTTGCGGCGGCGGTGCTTGAGCCCGTTTACCAAGCCCGGGCCGACTGGGAAAAGCTCGTGGACGTTCTTCGAACGCTCGCGGACACGGCGCCCCACGCTGCGATGCGAATTGAATATCGCGTCAAGCTCGCGCGAGTGAGCGCACAGCAGATGGGCGACCTGGCGGGGGCCTACGAGGCGCTCGCTGAGGCTCTGGCGATCGACAGCGCGCGTGAAGATGTTCGCCACGAACTTGAGGAGCTTACCGACCTTGGCAGCTTCGAGCCAAAGCTGGTTGAGCTCTACGAGACGCTCGCAAAGGGAACGACCGACGGCGCGACCGACGGTGCGACCGACCGCGCGACCAGCCGTGACTATTGGTTGCTAGCTGCGCGCTTGCGTGAGCGCCTTGGTGAGCTCCCCGGGGCCATTCACGGGTACCAGCAACTATTGGAGCTCGATGGCTCAGACGAAGATGCGCTTGCCGCACTCGAGGTTCTGTACACACGCACCGAACGATATGCGGACCTGATTGGTGTGCTCGAGCGGCGCATCGAGCAGACGCTCGACAGTGATCGACGCGAACTTTTGCTCACCGACATCGCGACGCTGTACGACACGCGCCTTTCTCGGCCGGCTGATGCGGTGGCTGCGTACCAGAAAATTCTGGAAGGTAGTCCAAACAGCCGGCCCGCCCTCCTTGCGCTCGACCATATTTTCTCGCGAGATGCGCGTTACGAGGACCTCGCGGGCAATCTCGAGGCGCAGATAGCGACGGCCTTCGAGGACTTCGAGCAGGTGGGGCTCCTGCTTCGTCTCGCGGAGGTGCGTGAAGCGAAGCTCAACCAAGTTGACGTTGCGCTCGAGCTCTATCGCTCGGTCTTCGAAAAGGATGCGGGGAACGCTGAGGCGCTGTCCCGTGTTGAGGCGCTAGGTGCCCGCGCAGAACACGAACTGGCGGTCGCAGATTTGACCGAGGGGCTGTACCGTCGCCTCGGACAGTCAAGTAAGTTGATTGCTGCGCATGAGATGCAGATTCGCCACGCGAGTGACCCTGTGCGCAAGGTCGAGCTCCTTCACCAGGTCGCTCAGCTGCAAGAAGATGCGCTCGGCGATCTCAAGTCGGCGTTCACCACCTATGCGAGAGCGCTCGACGTCGAGCCAACGAACGACGACTCGCAGCAACATCTTGAGCGCTTGGCCCGTGCAACCGGGCAGCACCTCGAACAGGCGAATGTGTACGAGACACTTGCAGGGAAGGCCGACGACCCAGCGATCGCGGCAACGCTGCTAGCCACGAGTGCGCGT
>CAMBEV010000129.1 GCA_945865595.1 Nannocystis exedens
GAGTGGCAGTTTGCGCTTGATCGGACGGGTGTCTTTGCATCCCCTGTTGAGCAAGATTAATTCCCTCACCTCGATCCTCTCCCGGAGGGAGAGGGAGCATGAAACATAGTGATTTATGCCCCCGTTTGCCGATCAGCACAATGGTCAGGATCCGTACGGGGGCATCTGTTCAAGTGGGGCGTGGTCTGCGGTTCTACTTCAGTGACACTTCGCTCAGTGGGCTGCCAAGGTTAGCAACGTCAGCAATCTTGACGACATCTTCGGCGACTGAGTAGACGAAGTTGTCCATGATGACGCTGCGTTTGACGGTTGAGTTCTGGTTCGTCCACCAGTTGTTGCAGCTTACGCCCGGCGCGACCGCATGAGAGATGCCGCCCCGGCCCGCGAAGCCCGTCGCTACGGTGACATCGTAGACCAAGAGGCCGTTGAACGTGAGCTTGCCATAGCTCCCGTTGCCGCCGCCTTCGCAAGTGGTCATCGGCAACGCGAGCAGATTCTTCGGCGCGAAGTAGTTGAAGCCGAGGTGGTTCGTGAGCGCGTCTGATGTCGTGCCGCGCGTGCCGATCACGGTTTTGTGAAGCAGCTTTGGTGCCGCCATGTTCGCGACGTCGAAGATCTGAAGCTGGATGCCGTTGAAGTAAGCAAAGCTCCCCATGTCGTCGGCCTCGAGCCCAATCGCGAGAATGTGCGTGCGATCCATGAAGTGCATGTAGGTCGAGAAGCCGGGAATCTTCAGCTCGCCCGTGACCTTCGGCGCTGCCGGATTTGCAAGATCGATCGCGAAGAGTGGGTCAGTCTTCTTGAACGTGACGACGAACCCGCGATCGCCATCGAACCGCACGCTGCGAATGTCTTCAGTGGGCGCGATGTTGTCGACGATGCCCTTCTGCGTGAGGTTGCCGGCGTTCTTCTCGAGAATGGTAACCGTGCTGTGTACATTTGGATCGGGCGTGCGCCCCGACGTGGTGGCGATGCGCAAATGGCCGCCCCATTCGTCCATTGCGAACTGGTTGAGCACCGTGCCTTTGACGAGGCCGCTCGCTTCGTACTGGGTCGCGCTCGGCGATGACCCGATAGCAAACCGATACACCTCGCTGGCCCGTGACGCGTTGCCCCACCCGCTGTACCAATCGCGGTCGCTGCTCTTGTCGTGCGGTACGGAAACGTAAAGCGCGCTCGACGATGCGTAGACGAAGCCCGGCTTGCTCACGAGCGACTCTGCCTTCACGCCGGCCGCCTCAATGCCGAACGAGACGACGGAGAGAAACGCGTTGCCCTTGAGGTTCGATGCGCGAAACGTAGGTTCAACGCGCGTCAAGCCGTCAGCGAGCGTTGGGCCGACATCGCTTAGATTCTCGATCTGGGCCGCCTTTTCGTCGACCTGACGCGCATAGTCGGCGGCGACCTTGTCGAGGTCGTCACGGCGATCGTAGCAGCCGTACGGGACGGGTGGCGGTGTCGAAAGTGAGCTAAGGCGTTGCTCGATAGGGGCGTCGTAGAGCACGGTGTGGACGGCGTCGCCCACTTTTCGGGCGGCAATGAGCGAGCCTGAGAAGTCAAGCTCCCTGACAATCTTGGGGGTTGACTTGTTGGTGATGTCGAGAACCGTGACGTGAGTCGCGCTGCCGTCACCGGTTGGAACGCAGTCGAAGCCATAGGTGCACGCGCCGGTCGCTCCACCTTGCTTGCCGCTAGAACTGCTGCCGCCCACCGACGAGTAGACAATGAGCCTATTGTTTCCCAAGAAGATCTGCGTCGGCTTGCCCTTCGTAAACGTAACTGTCGCCAGTGCTTTTGCGGTCGCGGCGGGCCACGCCTCGATGATTTTCAGCTGGTTGTTTGCGACAATGTACATGTACTTGTTGTCGTTCTTGATGAAGTCGGCCTCGTCGACGCCTGCTACCTGGTTGTTGGTCGTTGACGCCTGATTGGCGGCATCATCGGCTTTGGCTGCCGAGCTTGGAGCTGGTGATGAATATTGGGCGCCGGCGTCTACTGAGCCGGTGTAACTCTCGGACTTCACGTTGACCTCCTCGCATTGAAGGTCGCACGACTCGATCTGCGTGAATCCGGGCGAGTAACGCCGCAGCGATGCGATCGCGGCCTGCCTCGCGGCCGCCGCCACCGCTTGGCGGTCGGTGCTGTGAAGACCTGGCGCGACGTCGCTGCTGGCCGCGACGGCCGGCGCGGTGTAGCGCCCCGGGATGCTGCGGATGACCGATGCGTCTTCGTACGCGCAGAGGTAGGTCTTGCCGTTGCGCGAGTTGTAGCCAGGGTGGAAGAGCGAATAGTCGTGCGCTTCGCGGGGAACCTCGAAATAGGAGGGCCTTTCGAAGGTGCTGCCAGGCTGGCTGCTGGTGCAACCGCTCAGGTTGCCCATGAACGCCAGCGAGCCTGCAGCGCACGCAATAACGAGGGAGGGTGTTCGCGTTTTCATCGTTGGTTGCTCCTTGGCTTCGCCTAAGAGCAACCCGCGTGCCGTCGATGATCGCGCCGTAATTTGCAGGTAATTGTGTGCTTGGTCTGCGCGCGGCAGGACACGGCGATCCGGGTGTGCCACGTGGCACGGCGGTGTCCCCTTACGCTTTTTTTGGGAGAGAAAGCCCAAGTTCCTTCATGACCGCTTGCAGATCGTCCCATGCTTGGCGCTTGGCCTCGAGTTGCTGTGGGCTGGGCCGGAGCAAATATGACGGGTGATAGGTGGGCATCAGCGGGATGCGTCCGCGGTACAGCTTCCATTGCCCTCGAAGCCGCGTGATGCCGAGCTTCGTGTCGAGCATCGCAGCGACCGCGGTGTTGCCCATCGCGACGATCACCTTAGGCGCGACGAGATCGATCTGCTCGTTGACGAACGGAAAGCAACTTGACATTTCTTCGGGAAGCGGGCGCCGGTTCTCTGGAGGCCGACACTTGACGATGTTGCAAATGTACACGTCGCGTTCAGGATCGAGGCCCATTGCGGCAATCATGCGGTCGAGTAGCTGCCCAGCTTTGCCGACGAACGGGAGCCCTTGCTCATCCTCGTCGGCGCCTGGCGCTTCGCCGATGAACATCAGCGCCGCCTCGGGATTGCCCCGCGAGAACACCGTCTTGTTGCGCGTGGCCGAGAGGCCGCACTTGGTGCAGCCCGCCACCTCTTGCGCCATCTGTGGAAGCCGCACATGCCGGTCGAGCTGTACGATTGGCGCAGTCGGAGTCTTCGGTGCTTCGACGTGAGCGGGCGGGGTTGGCGATGGTTCAGGTTCTTGACGAACGGCCGTTGCCCCAGCCGGCTGCCCCAGCCCCAGCCCTTGCCCCAGCCGACCGCCCTGCTTCCCCACCCGCGGAATGCCGTGCGCGCCTGTTTCAGCTTGCCACTCGACGTAAGCGCGAAGCGAACGCACGAGCTGTGCAGCCTCGTCGCGAAAGTCGGTCATCGGTTGAAGCGGATGTTGAAAGGGTTCGTGCTGCCCGGTTGCGAATTGCCATCGTGATCGAGCGCTGTGCGGAAGCGTTGTCGCATGGCGCAACGAATGGCCGCGCTTCCGAAGCCGCTGCCAGGATCGGAAAGTATCTTGACCGTTTGAGGTGTGCCATCGGCCTTGACCGAGACTTGAACGCGAACCACCGCCTCGTCGATTTGCGCAACGTCAGCTTCGGTTGGCCAGAAGCTGCTGCAGTTCCAATCGGTGGACCCAAGAAGGCCGGCGCTTCGTGCGCGGTCGACGGATGCAGGTCCGGTGCCCGTGCCCCCGGGGACGCCGCCGGGTGCGGCGGTGTTGCGGACAGCGGTTGCAGAGGTGCCGTTGTTGGCACTATTGCCTCCGATGTAATTGGCCGCGTTGCCGTTGACGATGGTGTTCGTGAGATCGACTGGCGCGTTCGGGTCGTCTTTCGCGGTGAGCGCCTCAGCCGCCTGCGCGGGCGCGGCGGCCTGGGGTTGCGCAATCGCCTTCGGCTCAAGGGTACGGTCCTTGGGAGCCGACGGCACGTCCTTGACCACTGGCTCCGCGACCACCGGAGGAGGTGGTGCTTCGGCGGGCGTGAGGTCAACCTCAACCGCAGCCAGGCGATTGTCGACGTGCCTACCTACGTCGTGCGCAAACATCGACAGGCCAAGCAGCGAGACGCGCAAAACCAGCAGGGCAAACGTCGCCTGAGCCACACTGGCTCCGACAAGGGACACGGCGAGCAATCCTTTGTCGCCGTCGACGCCCAGCGACAGCACGCGGCCGTACGGATCGCTGGGCACGGCGTCGCTTACGCGCGTAACCCGCAGACGTTCACCGCGTTCGCTTGAGGACAGCACAACCGTTGCCATGATGAAAAATCAAAGCTGCCTTTCTATCTTAACTACTTAGACGGAGCCGGAGCCGTGGGTGTAACCGCAAATGCGATCTTCGCAATGCCGGCCGTCTTCAGAAGGTCAAGCACGTGAATGACACGCCCGTGGTTGACGGATGAGTCGGCCTTGATGACGGCGCGCAGTTCGGGGTTCTTTTCACGAGCCCCTCTTGCCAGCGGCGCGATCGCGTCGTCGTTGGCGACCTGGGTTGAATCGACAAGCACGCGACCATCAGCCGCGAGCGAAACGCTGAACACGGTTTGCACTTCGGCGCCAGTTGCCGCTTTAGGTAAGTCCATTGACAATCCTGATTGGGCGATCAAACGCGCCGTCACCATGAAGATGATGAGGAGCACCAGCGTAATGTCGACCAACGGCGTTACGTTGATGCCGACAATTTCGGAGTCAGAGTCGTCTGCTCTGCCGGCCATCGCTCACTCCCCCCGCTTGCCTGTTGCTCGAAGGTGGGCAAGCAGCGAGAAGGCGAGTGCGTCGGTGTTGGCGACCTTGGCCTTGACGATGCGCTGGAACGTGTTGAATGCCGCGACGGCGGGAATGGCGACGATGAGACCGACCGCGGTTGCGACGAGTGCTTCGGCGATCTTGGCCATGACGGTCGTCGATGCAGTTTGGCTGGCGGCCGCGACAGCCGAGCCGACCTTGTTCGCTTTGCTCAGTTCTTCGAAGGCGCCGACGATACCGATGACGGTGCCGAGCAAGCCGATGAAGGGCGCGTTGTTGCCCAGCGTGCCCAAAAACGAGAGTCGCTTTTCGAGCTTGAGTCGCTGCAACGCGCTTGCGCTGGCCATCGCGTTTTCGGCAGCGTCAGCCCCGCGATCGGCCTCGACAACGCCTGCGATCACGACTGCGGCCTCGGCGCTCTTTGATTGCTCGAGGCGCTTGCGTGCACCGATGAGATCGTTGTTCCGCAAGAACTGATTCAGGTCGCGCATCAACGCTTCGACGTCGTCGGACACCGACCAATAGAGCCACGTGCGCTCGAGCATGATCGCGAGTGAAATCACGCTGAGAATCAACATGAGCCAGAGCACCCAACCGGCGCCCAGGCCGACCATCACTTTTTCGATAAGCTCGATGGCCCCTTGTTTTTCGTTCATCTATCGCTGTCCGGTTCTGATGCGAAGGTTGGAGTTTCAGTGGAGGCGAGGGTGCTTGGGAACGCGAAAGCCGAAGCGAGCACCGTGGTTGCGTACGCTCCTTTGGGTAGCACAAACCGCACCCGAACGGTGGTCTTGCTGGGGTCCCCTGGGCCCTCTGAATCGTTGCTTTCAGTCTCTACGGTCAGCTCTTGCACCCACATGCGCAGAATGCGGCGGGTTCCTTCGCCCCACTTGGACGTTTCAGTAAGTGGAAAGTTCTCGCCAAGCTCGCGTTGGATGATGGCGTCTTCGAGGGTCTTGGCGCCGCCGTCTGCGCTTCGCATTTTGGTTCCGAACATCGGGCCGGTCGGACTGAGTTCGCCGGTAAGCGCGCGTGCGCGGTCAGCTTCGACGTCGACACAGGTGAAGAGGCCGCCGGTCTCGTGCTTCTTCAAGAGGTCCCCCTCGATGGGCATGTTCCACGTGCCGTCGTCAATGCGCGCCTGGAGCACGCGGTTGAACACGTGCGATTGCAGGGCCGAGAAAAGAAACTGGCGTTGGCGCATATCGCGTGGGCCGCGTTCTTCTCCGCGAAGCCATGCGAGGGCGCGTGCGGCGTTGTCTCCCTCGCGACCGAAGCGTTGGTCGCCGTAGAAGTTTGGTACACCTTCTTGACCGCACTTTCGTAGCGTTGCCATTGCGAGATTCGCGTCGGTCAATTTAACATCACGAATCCGGATATCGAAGCGATTGCCCTTGAGGTGCCCCGGCTTCAGCTTGTTGTCATGCCAGCTGACCTCGGTGATATCGATCCCGTCGAGTTGCAATTGCCGCGCGGCGGTTTCAAATGAGCCTCGATCGAGCTTGGGCGGGCGAAGCAGCGTGAGCGCTTGCGTGGTGACCGCGAATTTGTCCTTCATGCCCGCGTGGCCGGCTTGCCGAACGTCTGCGCCCAGCGCGTTGGCGATCGCGCGGACGGCGTCGAGCGTGTTCTTGTCGCGCTTTCGGATCGCAAGCCAAAGATGCTCGCCGCTGCCGCTAGGGCCATAGGCGGGAAGCTCGTCGACCACGAAGTCTTCCGGTGATGCCTTGAGGCGGCCCGTGGCAAGTTCAGTCATGGGTGCGGAAGTAGCGAGGGTCGTCTCTGGGGACAATGCTTCATTTCGCCCGCCCGCCGAGAGTCCTTTGACTTGTACGTCCGATGGCCCCACACTACTTGCATGGCCCGCTCAAGCGCTGCTCGAACAGAAGTGGCCCGTGCTCGTGGGGCACGGCTCGGATTCCGTGTCGACACGAAGACCAAGCATCTCGTTGAGAAGGCCGCCCGCCTCGAGCGGCGAAACGTGACAGATTTCTGCGTAACCGCGCTCACGCAAGCGGCCGAGAACGCGATCGAACGAAATTTGTCGCTCGTGCTTTCAGAGATCGATCGCGTGGCGTTCTTCGACGTCCTGGCCAATTCACCGAAGCCGAATGCAAAGCTCCGTGGGGCGCTCCAGGCGGAACGCAAACGTCTGGAACCTTGACGTGCCCTCTTCAAAGGCGGGGAGAGACCTCTGCGTCGAACCGCTCGACGGCAAGCGCCACAACCGACAAGGGTTCGCGTGCGGAGTCGAAAGCCTCGACGTCTACTTGAGAGAACAGGCGACGCAGGACATGCGTCGCAAGGCGAACGCCGTGTTTGTGCTTGTCGCGGCCACTGAGCCACGTGCAGTCCTCGGGTACTTCACCCTCTGCGCTTACGGCCTCACACCAGGAAACGTGCCCGAAGAGGCGCGAAAGCACTTGCCGCGATACCCACTTGTGAGCGCGACCCTACTCGGTCGCCTCGCGATCGCCCGATCGCATCAGGGCCGGGGACTCGGCGGCGTGCTCCTCGTTCGCGCGCTGCGTAAGGCGTCCGAGAACGCGGACGTCATTGGCTCGGCGATGGTGGTCGTGGACGCAATCGACGCGAAGGCCACCACGTTCAACGCGGCGTATGGCTTCATACACTTGCCCGAATCGACGCGCCTCGTGATCCCGATGCAAACCCTGGCGAAGCTCTTCGGCCTAGGGCCTTAGCGCGCTGGCCTGCGGTTACCAAATCACATGCGCCGCAAGCACACTTGGCGAGCGGTAGGCACGCAGCATCGCGCCGGTCTCGTACGTGTTGGGGAGCCCTGGCACGTTGTTGCGCGGCGTCGCGTACTCAAGGCGCAGGTTGTCGTCGGTGGAGAGAAGCTGCGCGCGAGTCAGGTGCGTCTCGCGCTCCACATCGTCAAGAAAGTTTTCCATCGTTTCATCGCCAAGTACGAGGTCACCGAGGTGATCGGCGAGGTGTGCCTTGCCAAGGATCGCGCGAAGCTTCGGGTTCGCATCGAGCGCCTCCAGCCGTTGCATGGGTGCGACCAAGGGCGCCATGCTGGCGACGAGGATGCCTTGCTCTCCGCGCACGAAGAACAGCGCATGCGGAAATGTAGCGTGGCAAGTTGCAATTTGCGTCGCGATTTCGCGGCGGCTCGTGTGGTGAAGCTGAATCCACTGCTGCAGGATGCCGCCTTCGCGCAGGCGGGTCTTTGCGGTCTCGTAGAATTCGCGGTTGTAGAGGTTGGCGGCGCCCGCAAACCAGACACTCGAGAGCTCGATGCTGATGAGGTCGTAGCTGTCGTTGCGAACGAGCAACGCGTTACGCCCGTCTTCGTAGAGAACGCGCACGCGCTTGTCTTCTAAGACGCCGCGGTTGATATCGCCAAAATAGGTGCGCGCAGCAGTTACAATTCCGGGGCTGAGCTCGGCGACGTCGATCGACTCAAACGGATACGCCGCGAGTGCGCCAAGGGTGGTGCCGGTGCCGAGCCCGATCACGAGTGCGCGATCGAAGCGAGAGACGAACATCGACGGAATGTGCGCAAAGCCATATTGCGCGGCCATTTGAAAGCCGTTGTCGCCTTGGAATTTGCCTGCGGTGTACAGTGTGCGCAGAGAGCCGGAACTTGTGACGGTCGTGACGCCGCCGTGCACGTCTTCATGGACCCAGATAACCTTCGCATTCGCGGGCAGCTGCTTTTCGAAGTACACGTTCGCGCCGCCGGAGAGGCGAACGAGATCCCATCGTGGCGTAACGAAGACGATCACGACGGCTGCGGCCGAAATCGCTGGGCTTAGAAATTGTAACCGCGATTGAGATATTTTTGACGCGGGATCTCGGCCCAACAAAATCACGACTGCCGCCATTGCGTAGCCGACTGTGACGACGAGCAAGCTCTTCTCGGAGCCAAGCCGCGGCAAGAGCACCCATCCGCCAAGAAGCGAGCCCGCGATCGACGCCAGCGTGTTCAGTGCGGTCAGCCGGCCCACCACGCGCCCGACATCGTTGCGAAGCGCTGCGGCATGAAGCACGAGCGGAAACGCGGTGCCCATGCACGCGACCGGCACGAAGAGTGCGGCAAAAGTGACAAGTGCGCGAATCGACTCGCGCCCATGCCAAGAGGTGACCCTCGGAC
>CAMBEV010000130.1 GCA_945865595.1 Nannocystis exedens
CGAAGCAAGTGCTGATGCGCGATGAAGAGCGCGTTGCGTTGATGCTGTGGGATCACCACCCCGACGCGATGGCCCACGTCGTGCGCACGATGCCGGTGCGCGCAGCGGACTATGCGCGCGAGCTGTATGCGACGTTGCACGAGCTCGATGCGCTGGGTGTGCAGATCATCATCGTCCAGCAGGTGCCAACGGGCAGTGAGTGGGACGCGGTGCGCGATCGGCTGGCGCGTGCATCGGAGGAGCCTGGGAAGGTCTTTTCGTAGCCTGTCGTAGCCGCAACGTCTTGTCGGCGACGTAATATTGTCATACATTAACGATGTGAAGTTCGAGTGGGATCCCCGCAAAGCGAATTCCAACCTTAAGAAGCACGGAGTTTCGTTTGACGAAGCGTCTACCGCGTTCTCGGACGCTCTCGGCGCGTACTACCCAGACGGATTGCGCGACGATCGATTCATCCTCATCGGCTTTTCCAAAAAGAATCGTTTACTCTACGTCGTGCATGCCGAAGTGACGATCGACTTCATTCGAATCATCAGCGCCAGAAAGGCCACACCGCATGAAAAAGCGCGCTACGAGTCGGACTGATTTGCTTGACCAAGAGCTCGACTTTTCGAAGCTTGGTCCTTTGCGTCGCAACGCATTTGCCGGAGCAGATGAACGCGGGGGACCTTCACTTTTGGCGCTGTGGGAGATGCCGGAAATCCGGCCCGACGCCGTCATGCTGCGCCGGGGGCGACCTTCCAATGGCGAGGTTCGAAAGACGGTCGCAAAGTCGATCCGGCTTCCTGAAGCCATTTGGAAAGAAGTTGAGGGCCGAGCGCGTGCGAAGCATTTGAACCTTCACCAAGCCATGCGCAGTGCGCTGCTGAATTGGTTGAAGCAAGTGGGTTGAGAGTTTTGTGCTTCAGGTCGCGCACGCCCCATCCGTTCCGTAAGGTATGGAAAAGTGGAAACTGGGGTTGGTGGGGGTGGGAATTGCGCTGGTGTCGAGTTCCCTCAGCGTGGCGGCGTTTTCCTTCGCGAATTCGCGTGTCGCGAATCCACGCTTTGCGAAGGGTGGGTTTCTCTCGAAGGGCGACTTTACCCTGGTCCCGGCGGACCCCACCGTGCTCGCGAACGCGGGGAACGCGAACGCGGTTTCGACACGGCGTGTGGGGATTCCGGTCTGGTGCGGCGCGCCCGCGACTTCGCTGGAGGGACGACGCGAGGTCCGCCCGCAGTTTACGTGCGTCGGGCTTGACGACTCCATCGCCAACTTCACGACCGTTCCACCCCGCACAACGCTACGGATCCACACGGTCCGGTTGGCTCCTTTTGGGACACCCATTGGCCCAGCCCACCTCCGCTTTAGCCTTGGCTCGCGTTCGCTCGGCTTCCTCCATACCGCACGCTCGAAAGGGGAGGTGTATCGGCAGCCGGAAATCTACACGAACCATCCGGAATTCACGCTGACCTCGGTGACCCCGCTCATGATCTTAGGACAAAACGAGGCCCTGACTGGAAGTCTCGCCATTGTAACCCCGCCCGGTTCCACCATCGCGCAGCCGCGCGGGGGTACGGCAAGGGTTGGGGACGAATGGGGGGAGTTATCCCACGAATTTTCCGTGTGGGGCGAACTGTCGGAAGACCCATAGCGGTTCGCGTGCCCCTTACGAATATCGACGGGCCGACCGTCCTCTCCCGCCATGAAAACACGAAGCCGTGCGGTGGTGGGTCTTGCGGTTGTGCTGGTTTCGAGCTCGGTAAGCGCCGCGGCGCCCCGATTACGCAGTCCGCGCCTTGCAAAGGGCGACGTTCCCACAACGGTGGACGGTACGAATCTTTCGAAGGCCTCTGTGGTTACCCGGGCCTCTGCCCAGGCACGGCATGCACCAATTCCTATCTGGTGCGGAGCGCCTCCGAATTCCGCGGGTACCCCAATCGTAGAACGAGTGCAGTTTACATGTGTTGCGCTTGACGATTCGATACCGGATTTCTCAACCGTCCCCGCCCACACAACGCTGCGGGTCCACACCGTTCGGTTGGCCCCGCTAGGAAGTCTGGGCGGTCCGGCCCACCTTGTTTTTAGCTTCGGCTCCCGATCCCTCGGCTTCGTCCATACTTCGCGTACCTTGGATGGTGAAGTGCGTTCGCCGTCGCGCTACACCGCACGTCCCGAGTTCTCGATGACGTCTGTCACCCCGCTGATGATCCTGCGGCAGAACGAGTCGCTCGTCGGGGGTCTCACTCACACATTTCCTGCCACCTCCGGCATCGCACGCCCCCAGGCGCAAGTTGGGAACCGCGAGGGGCTTCGCGAATTTTCCCACGAGTTCTCCGTGTGGGGTGAGCTCTGGGAGGACTGATCGCGATCCGCTCCGCACGGACTACTCGTGTCGCAGCGCCACAATCGGATCAAGGTGTGACGCCCGCCACGCCGGGAAGAACCCGAACACGACGCCCGTCGCGCCGCTCGTGATCAAACTCACGGCGACGCTCGTCGGGTCGATGCTCATCGGCCACTCGAAGAGCTTCGTGAACAACGCCACGATGCCCGCACCTGCACTCACACCCGCAATGCCGCCGATCAGCGTGACGACGATCGCCTCGACCAAAAATTGATTGCGCACGTCGGCCGACTGCGCGCCGACGGCCATGCGAATGCCAATCTCACGCGTTCGCTCGGTCACGCTGACGAGCATAATGTTCATCACGCCAATGCCGCCGACGACCAAACTAATGGCAGCGACCAGCACAAGAAGGACGGTGAGTAAGCCGTAGATCGAGGCTTGCATCTGCTGAAACTCTTTTTGAGAGCGAATCGTAAAGTCAGCTAGCTTGACGTCTTGAATGTGATGGCGCTGCATCAAAATCGCGCGCACCTGTTCGATGGCGCGCTCTGACGCTTCAGGCGATGTGGCCGACGCCATCAGAACGCCAGCGAAATCAGGCGCGGTCTTCATGATGCGCGTTCGCATGGTCGAGATGGGCATCAGCACGATGTCGTCTTGGTCGCCGCCGATCGGGGCCTCACCCTTTGACTCAAGAACGCCCGCGACCCTGAAATTGTAACGACCGATGCGCACTTTCTGGCCGACGCCGTGACCGGTTCCGAACAGCTTGCGCTCTACGGTCGAACCCACAATGACGACCTTCTGCTTGGTCTGCTCGTCGAGGGGTGTCCACATCTCGCCCCTCCGGACCCTCCACGAGCGCACGTCGAAAAACGAAGTCGTGGTGCCGACCGCACTCGTCGATGCGTTTCGTTCTCCCGCGATGACCTGCACGCGCGATCGCAACGAGGGCGCCACCGCCTTGATGGTGTTCGCCTCGTGCAAAAGCGCTTGGCCATCAGACTCGGTGAGGCGTTGACCTTGCCCTTGCATCCCGCGTGCGCCCGAGGCGTTGGTCGACTGCGGGAAGACGATGATCATGTTCGAGCCCATCGACTCGATCTGCTGCCCGATGCTGTCGCGAGCGCCTGCGCCGATTGCCGAAACTGTGACGACGGATGCGACGCCGATCAGAATGCCGAGGACGGTGAGCGAGGTGCGCACCATGTCGCGGCGCAACGTGCGTACGGCGAGCATCGCCGTGCTGCGGTTGTAGAAAAGGTACGCACCGATCGCGATGAGCAGAACCGCGAGCACCATCGCTAGGCGTCCTCCCGCATCGCGGCGATCGGGTCGAGGCGAGCGGCGCGTCGCGCAGGAATGTAACCAAAGAAGATACCAATGAAGACGCTCGTACCAACCGCCGTGAGCACCGCGTTACCGCTCGGCCTCATGGGCCATCCAAGGGCGTTTCCGAGAGCCGTGGTGAGCGCAATGCCGCACAAGAGGCCGAGAACGCCACCGAGTGCGGAGAGCAAAATTGCCTCGGCCAAGAACTGCGTCAAAATGTCACCTTCGCGGGCACCAATGGCCATGCGAATGCCAATTTCGCGGGTTCGCTCGGCGACGCTCACGAGCATGATGTTCATCACGCCGATGCCGCCGACGATCAAGCTGACCGCGGCGACGCTCAAGAACAGAATCGAGAGCACGTTGCTGATGCCCTCTTGGGTCTTCTGAAACTCCGCTTGCGTGTTGATGACGAAGTCAGGCTCGCCGCTGCCAATGCGATGCCGCTGTCGCAAGATCGCGTCCACTTGTGCCTGCGCGCGTTCGGTGGTCTCCGCTCGTGAGGCGCTCGCCATGATCAGGTCGACACGCTGGTTTTTTACGGGCCGAACGCGCGCGCGGTAGCTGCCGATGGGCATGAGGATGCGGTCGTCTTGGTCATCTCCGAACGTCGAGGTGCCTCGGCTTTCGAGAATGCCGATCACCCGGAAGGGCGCACGCCCGATGCGGATCGTGTGTCCAAGCGGGTCGGCTGGCCCGAAGAGGTTCGTCGCGACCGTCGTGCCGATGATGCACACCTTCGTCTTGAGCAGTTCGTCGCTCTCGGTCCAAAGGTCACCTTTGTTGACCTTGTATTTTCGGATCGGAAAGTAGGGAAGCACCACCCCCGCGACAGTGGTCGTAACGTTCTTCTCGCCAAAGACGACGGGCGAGGTGCCGCTGAGCCACGGGGAGACCGCGGAGACGCTGGTCGCTCCCTGCGCGATTGCGTGGGCATCGGCTTCGGTGAGGTTGCCAGTGGCCTTGGTCTTCGCCCCCGAGGTTTGCACGGGTTGCGGATTGATGAAGAGGGCGTTTGCAGCGAAGCCGGCGATCTCGCCGCCGACTTGTTGCGATGCCCCGCTGGCAAGTGCCGTCACGGTCACAACCGCCGCGATCCCGATCAAGATGCCGAACACGGTCAGAAATCCGCGAAGCTTGTTGCGGACTATCGCCGAGCCGGCCACCCGAAGGCCGCCGAGCAACATGCCGAAGGTCACGCTCGCACCCAACGCATCGCCGAGAACAACAAAAAGCGGGCGCTTATGCCGATGCCGAACGCGGCGGTGAGCGACGCAAATTGTAACTGTATCGGTAGTGAAAGCACCTTGAGCACCCATTCAGGAGGTGTCGACGAGCCAAGGGTCGCTGCCAGGATGACGACCGTCGCGGCGACAATCGTAACTATGGATTGCACAAATGAAACGCGCGTTGTCTCGTTCCAGGTCCGGCTGAGCTTGCGAAGGCCGCCGGCTGCAAACCACGCTTCGCCGAGCAGCGCTCCTGCGATGAGGGTGAGCGTCACCGTCCGCTCGAGGATGAACTTGTTGTAGAGGGCGCCAAGCGCGAGCCCGAGGAGTGTGCCCAGGCTCACACTCGCGTAGACACCCAATGGAATCGGGCGTTCGCGCTGTGCGAGTGCAGCGGTCTCAAGGCCCTTGCTCGCTTCAAGCGCCGCGACCGGCGGAAGCCTCTCGAGCTCAGCGTGCGCGTCGTTCGGTGTGGGATTGTAAACATCGCTGACGATCCGCCCGTCGCGCATGGTGATCACCCGTGACGCACACGCTGCGATGTCGCGTTCGTGGGTGACTAAAACGATCGTTTGTCCGTTACGATTCAGCGCCTGTAGGAGCGCGAGCACTTCGAGGCTCGTGCGCGTGTCGAGGTTGCCCGTCGGTTCGTCGGCGAGAAGCAGCGGAGGGTCGGTGACCAACGCCCGTGCAATGGCCACGCGCTGTTGTTGTCCGCCAGAGAGCTGATTGGGTGTGTGATGTCCGCGGTCCGCCAGTCCCACCTGCGCAAGTGCGTGTTCGCCACGCTTGGTGCGCTCTGCCGCGCTGATGCCTCGATATTGCAACGGTAACTCGACGTTCTCGAGCGCCGTCGTGCGGCTGAGCAGGTTGAACCCCTGAAAGATGAAGCCGACCATCCGATTTCGGACGATCGCGCGCGCGTCCTGACTCTGCCCGCCGGCGTCGAATCCCGCGATGCGATAGGTGCCGTGCGTAGGCCGGTCGAGGCATCCCAAGATGTTCATCATGGTGCTCTTTCCCGAGCCGCTAGCGCCGATGATGGCGACGAACTCGCCGCGGTTGATCGAGAGGTTGACGTCGCGCATTGCGTGCACAACTCCTGCGTCAGACTCGTAGTCTTTCGCAACGTTGATCAGCTCGAGCAATACGGGCGCGGCGGTCAGGTCAGGCATGTCAGAACATCTTTCGACCGCGTTGCTTCTTCAGCTCGGGTGTCTCGTCATTCTCGTCGGTGACCAGCTTGGCTCCGATGCCAAGCGACTCATCCGTCAACTGAGTGAACAATCCGTCGGTGATGCCTATGCTCACTGTTCTCGGTTCCGACTTCTCGCGCCCGAGCGCTGAGTCCGTGATCACGTAGATGCGTCCTTTGCCTTTGGCGAGAGTCGGTTCGCTCGTCATCGCTGGTGAGCTCGCCGACCCTCCGCCTTTTTGGGCATCGTCTTTTGGAGGCGTCGGCTTGAAACGAAGGGCGGAATTGGGCAAGCGCAGAGCGGCTTTGACCTCGCGGGTGCGAATGGTGATCGTGGACGTCATCCCGGGCCGCAGCTTCTCTTCGGAATTGTCGACTTCGACGACCGCTGAATACGTAACAACACCCTGTACATTATTGGGGCTAAAGCGAACCTGGGTCACGACGCCGCGAAAGATCTCACCGGGAAAGGCGTCCACCACCGCGTCGGCTTGCATCTGCTCGCGAATCTTCCCGACGTCGGCTTCGTCAACATCGGCGAGCACCCTCATCTTGCGAAGGTCTTGGGCGATCACAAAGAGCGTGGGCGACTGAAAGCTTGCGACGACCGTGGCGCCCGGATCGACGCCGCGAGTGACGACGATGCCGTTGACCGGCGAGTAGATCTTAGTGAATGCCACGTTCGTGAGCCCTTGGGTGAGCTGTGCTTGCGTCGCACCGATGGTGGCAAGGGACGCGGTGGCCGTGGCTTTGGTGACCTCGTAACTGCCTCGTGCTGCATCGAGCTCACCTTTGCTTGCGAGGTTCTGCTCGAACAGTTTCTGGACGCGTTGGAAGTTGAGGCGGCTCGCTTCGGCGTTGGCCCTCGCGCTCTCGAGCTGTGCTTTTTGCGCCGAAATGTTGGCTTGCGTTGCGCTGACCTGCGCCCCGTAAATCGTGGGATCAATCTCGGCGAGGACGTCGCCTTTCTTGACGATCGAGTTGAAGTCGACCGCGACCCTTGTCACGCGGCCGTTGACCTGTGCACCGATGTTCACCTGCAAAATGGGCTGCACGGTGCCTGTGGCTTGGACCGTTTCGGTGACGTCGCCCTTGGAAACTTCGGCCACAACGTAGCGAGCTGGTAAAGGTGGACGATTGGCGCTCCGCCAGGCGATGCCGCCTCCGCACACCGCAATGATACTCATGGCAATTAAGCCACGTTTTAGCCACCTTTGGCTGCCGCTCGTACCCTGTAAGACTCGCGCTAGGTCCTCGTTTGTCGAGCTCGCTTCGCCCATGAGAGGTGACCTTAGCACCCAAGGATTCGGATGGGCGGGTGTCGAACCACAACGTGGACGCGACAGAATCCAGCGCAAGGTGGCTCTGTCCGGACCGGGCAGCCGACGAGGCGCCGTCCAGCAGGCCGAGGTCGCGCCGCATGTCGCTTGAGGCGCTTTCTGATCGGGAGCTCTTCGCGGTTGCGCAGACTGGCGACCGCGCAGCCTTCAGCGTGTGGATGCGAAGGCACGAACCGCGGGTCTTTCGTTTGGTCAAGCAACTTGTCCGTCGAGACGCTGAGGCGGAAGAGGTCGCTCAAGAGACCTTCGTTCGGGCGTTTCGGGCCCTTGCGACCTTCGACGGGCGAAGCGAGCCATTCACGTGGCTGTACCGCATTGCGCTCAATCTTTCGCTCAACGTGCTGCGATCGCGCCGCGTGCCGCACGAAGACGTTGACGATCCGAGACTTGCAAGCGATCTCGCTTCGGCGGCGGGTGGTAGCGAGACGGACCTCGAGCAGCGCCAACTCGTCAATGCGCTTTACAGTGGCCTTGACGCGCTGAGCGAGTCGCTGCGCGTCACGCTCTTGCTTGTTTGCGTCGATGGGATGTCGCACGACGCGGCATCACAAGTCTTGGGCGTCCCCGAGGGCACCGTTGCCTGGCGTGTCCACGAAGCGCGCCGCAAGCTCAGGCTCATCCTGGAAGAGCGTGGCTTTTCCGTCTCTGACGCCGGCCCAAAGGGAGGCCCCTGATGAATCGTTTGCACACCATCGAGGAGCTCCTTACGCTCGAGCTCGAACATTCTGGGAACGCTGAGCGACGCATAAAATGCGTTGAAACGTTGATTTCTGCGCTTGACCCAGTCCGCGTCGGCCCGCTCGGCCATCTTGGGCAACCGCCTCAGCTTGCAGATTTGATGTTGCACGGTACACCTAGTGATACGCACAAGTCCTACAGGGACGCACACCAGCAGGCAGAAGAACACATGATCAGCGATCGCGAACAAGACCGAAACACCTTCAAAGACCTCGCCAAACTCGCCGGGGCAACGAAGCCAGAGGCCGCGCACGATGACGATGGCGTGATCGACTTCGCCGCACTGGCCGCGGCAGCTGTTGCCCCGCCTCCTCCAAGTGCGCCCCTGGGTGCGCCTCCGAGTGCGCCTCCGAGTGCGAAGGTCGTTGACGCGGTCGCGCCATCGATCGCACCATCGATCGCGCTGCCCCCGGTTGAGCGTGCACCGCGCGTGAGCCAGCCTCCAGTGGCCGTAGCTCCTGCGCCCGTGGAAAGCGTTCCTGCCCGCGGAGACGATCGAAAAAAGGCGCCCGTGATTCCAATCGCCATCGCGGCAGCCGCAGTGGCTGCGGTGGTCGCATTTGTTGCGGTAAGGTCGGTGGACCAAAAGATCGCTTCGAATGTTACAAATAACGGACAGGCTGCTGCGCAACAGGGCACTCTGCCGCAAGCGGGTGAACCCGCGCCTGTGGTTGCCGACCGCGTGGCCGACCCGAAGGTGGTAAAGGCTGCGACGACCGCAAGCGCGAAGCTTG
>CAMBEV010000131.1 GCA_945865595.1 Nannocystis exedens
TTACGAGCGAAAAGGCTCCCTTCGCCAACAACAGCCGAGCCCGACGGCGTCCACGCTCATGACCACGGCTGGGGTGCTCGAGGGGGCACCCCTCGAATGTGAACAGTCACGACGGAGTGCGGCGGGCTTTTGCCCGACACACTCCTAGATCTTGATCGCCAAGTTTTTTGACGGTGTCCGCGTTGTCGGGATCGCCCGCCATGTCGACGAGGTCTTGTGCGCTGACCGTCTTGCCGTTCGGGAGCTTAAATTTCTGGTCGGGATCGAAATCGTCAAGTTCCTTACTTTTGTCCTTCAGCGCGGCTGGGACCTTGAACTTTCGCTTTGCGTCGGCGACTTGGACTGTGCCCAGCGCAAACGTCAATGCGAGTGCCATCGCGATTCTATGAGTCCATTGTTTCATCGAATGGTTCCCTCCTGCCCTAACATCCGTGCCAACTCCTGTTCGCGATCCGCTGTGGCCGGCTTGTCCGATACCCGCAGATGCTCCATAGCCGCGCGACTTGAATCTTCGGGTGCTTCGTCACGCACCTGCATCAGCGCCTCGCGCGCCTCTTCACTCGCTTCGCCGAGCTGTGCAAGAGACTCGGTGGAACCCATGCGTACGGCTCGTTCGTCGTCGAGAATCGCAGCGTCTTCGAGACAGGTAATGCGCTTGTCCACCGAGTTCCCCTGCCAGCGCAGTGCCCACGCGGCGTACTCACGCACCATCGGAGACTTGTCGTTCGCGACCGCACCACACATGCGGTCGACCGCCTCTTCGCGCGGAAACCACCGCCACGCGCCGATCGCGCTCTGGCGAATGGATGGGTCCGGGTCCGCACTCGACCGGCGAATCTCGGGGAGGCAGCCCACGCACACCGCATTGGCTGCGGCTGAGAGCATCACCGCGCGGTGTCCCGCCTTCGAGCGCGTGAGCTCGGGGACGATCAGTGCCTCGATATATTGTGCCTCAGTTTGATCGTTTTTCTTGCGCGCGAGGTCTTCGTGCATGCCGAGCGCGAGCCACGCGATGTTGCGAATGCCAAGGTCACCATGGCTCTTAGCGAACGACGCCATGGCTTTCGCGACGCGCAGGTTCGTGTGTGCGCCCAGTTGCGCGCCAACGAGCAGGGGCTCGATGTAGTCGTGATGGTTACCTTCTAGGTACTCGGCCACGGCATCGGCCGTGAAGCGGTCCGCTACAAACAAGCCTGAAGCGACGACCTGAACGACTCTCGAGCGTTCGGGTGAGCTCGGCATCTTGAGCGCCAACGCAAGCTCCCGCGACAGGTTCAGGTGGCAGTCGCTCTCACGCCATTCCGCCTCGGCACCGCCCATCCGTACTTTATTGTAGAGCTTGGTTTGCTCGGCATCGGTGAGCTTACGCGGCGCCGCCAGCTCGACACGCACTTCGTCGAGAATCGCTGCACACGGCGGATGATCGGTAAGCAAGTTGCCTACTGAACGCATGCCTTCCGTGGGCGAGGGAGGCGCTTTGGCTTCGACGAAGCCAGGCTTGACGGCTGCACGGCGAAAGAGGCCAAAAGCCACTCCTCCCGCTCCCAAGCTCAGCAGGGCAAGCGCTGCAATCGTACGGCGCGTCAATTCGTCTCCCATGGCGCGAACGGATAGACGGCACGAACGGAAATTCAATTAAGGGCTGAGCGCGTGCACGGAGTTCAACAAGGTCTGGAGCTGGAGCTGCATCGGGCCTCGGTTCGTGGGCTGCGTGTTCTTGCTGGAACCTGCGTCCTATCTCGTTCTGACCTCTCGATGTCAGCTCCTCTTTCGTCGCATTCCCCAACCGAAGCCCTCGCCGAAGCCCTCGCCGAAGCCCTCGCCGATAGTTCACAACATTGACTATATGCGTCGCGCGCGGTTGTGATTGGGTCGGTCAGGCCACACGCGCACGTCGCCCGCCAGCTCGAGCGAGTTAGTCAAGTCACTTACTTGTCGCTGTCATGCGCCCTGCGCTCTTCAGGGCATGACCAACCCAATCACAACCACGCGCTCTCAACTTCCACATCACAGGCTCATTGCGTATCAAGTTGCAGTCGAGCTACTCATCGCCGTGAAAGCGGCCAAAATTCGCGACACTCACTTGCGCGACCAGGCTCACCGCGCTGCGAAAAGCGCGTGCCTCAACACCGCTGAGGGTGCCGGGCGCGTCAGTCGCGGCGACCGAGCGCGCGCATTTGCCATAGCTCGCGGTGAGGCCGTCGAAGCCGTAGCTGCGGTCGAGATCGCTGAAATCGCTGGAGATGCCGACGCGGGCTCTACGGCGCGATGCATCCCGATTGCCGAGCGGCTCGTCGGGTTACTCACTGGGCTCACGCGCGCGTAACCCACACTGGGCCGGGGCTTCGGCTCCGGCTTCGATCAGGGCTAGGGCCAGGGCCAGGGCTACGACAAGGGATAGGAAGCGTTGGGACCTGAGGGCCTGCGCAAAGCCAGAACGGCTCGCGCGCGACGGGAACTATGCGTGGAAGCACCCACAGATCTGCCAGGGGAGCCTTAAATTTACGCTTACGGAACGCCGGGGCCCCGCTTTTTTCCCTCGCGCATCCATGATTACGGCTGGGGTGCTCGAGGGGAGCGGCTGCTCCCCTCGAATGAGAACAGTCACGACGGAGTTCGGCGGGCCTTGCCCGACGGACTCCAAGGTTGGCCCTAAACCGTAAGAACGACTCTCCTTACCGTTTCGTCAACTGGCTTGTCCTCCCAGACAATCTCGTAAAGCGCCTTGAGTAACGGCAAGCGCTCCACGCCGAGTTCGCGCGTGTACCGCCATGCGCTTTTGATCGCGGGGTATCCTTCCGTAAGTTGACCCAGAGCCGCCAGCTCGTCGGCAACTTGCTTGGGCGGTTTGCCGCGACCAATATGTTCGCCGAAAACACGGTTGCGCCCCGCGGCAGCGGTCACGTGAAGATCTCCCACACCTGCGCTGCCATAGGCAGTTTCGATGCGGCCTCCCGCGGCGGACACGATGCGCGCCATCTCGTCGATCGCTTGGGTGAACCAGGCTGCACGAGCGTTGTGGGCATCAGGTCCGACTAGACCGTCCCAAATGCCCAGGCCTGTGGCGTAAGCGTTCTTGAGCGCCGAGCACACTTCGGCGCCCGCGATGTCAGCGGTCGTTGAGATGTGCATGTGCGGCGCGCCCATCGCCTTTGCACAGAACGCGGAGGCCTCACCGGCAAATGTCATCAGCGTGGGCACATTTCGCGCGATCTCGATCGCCTTCGCGGGACCGGCCGCGTGCACATACTGAACAGGGCGCCCGGCAATCTCGGCAACCGTTTGGTCAATGCGCGCCATCTTGCCCAAGTGCGATTCGAGGAAACCCTTCGTAGGCGACAGCACTGGAACGTCGGGCACCAGCGAGGCGGCTTTCGTCCACACGGGGATTACGCCGTCACTGCTAATCGCCGAAACCACAAGCTCGGCGCCTGACAATGCGTCGGCAAGACGCTCGGAGCGGTAGAGCTTCAATTTGTCGAGCTTGAGTCTCAAGCGCGGATGTTCGTCACCGCGTTCGCACGGCTCAAGCATCGGGTCGTCGAGCCAAGTCCCCCAAAGCCGGACCTCGTGTCCGCAATCAGCGAACACTTTCGACATGGCTGCACCCATGTATCCTGCACCCAAAACAGTAATGCGCATGGTTGACCCTCTAATACCGAGGGCTCTGGCCGATAAGGACCAACTGCACTTTGCGCAACGGACAGATGCGTCCTATCTTCCGCCGGCCTTGCGAAACGTTGTCTATCGATACCCCGACCTACGGAGCTTTCGCTCCGATCTGCACGCCGCCGATCAGGAGCTCGGCTTGCCACCCGCTGAACAGGTACGTGACGGCGAATGGGTGCTTGCGATTTTCGAAATCGGTGACTCGAAGAGCAGAGCGACCGCGGCCGCCGCACGCGGATTCGATCGCGGCGAAGAAGGGTTTGCCCTTGCGTTCGAGCGGCGCGACTGGGAGCGATTGAACGATTTCGGTGAGTCAACGAGCTGGAGCGCGTTTCCGGCAGCGAGGCCGTCGGTCCTGCCGAGCGCCGATGCAGACGAAACTTCACCCCTGCGCTTGCCAACGCTCCCGCCCCCGACGCGACTTGCGACCGAGCCGCCGCCGCCTTCAGACATGCTCACGCCGAGTGTTCGCTCGCTCAAGGCTGCTGCGTCCGCACATCGCGGGGCCCGACTGCTGCTCGTCGATGACGACCACGACGTGCGCCAGCTGGTCGGCACGATGCTTCAAACGCTCGGCCTTGAGGTCGACCAAGTCGAGAGTGCGGAAGACGCGCTGTCTGCCCTCAAGGGCGAAACGTACGACCTACTTTTGCTTGATTGGTCGCTTCCGGGCATGCATGGCCTGGACCTATGCCGCCAGCTTCGCGAGAGCGATTCGTTCGGTTACTTGCCTATCGTCTTCTTGACGAGTCACTCCTCATCGAAGGACATCGTGGAAGCATTTGCCGCCGGGGCGGACGACTACGTGGTGAAGCCCTTTCGTGCTCCCGAGCTCGGTGCGCGCATTTTCGGGCTCTTGCGGCGCGCGCGCATGGCCGATGCACATGAGTGATTCGGATAACAGCCACCTCGTCAGCGAGTCCGCGTACACCGCGAGTCGCTTGATCGTGATCGGCGGCGGTCGCGCGGGCGTTGGCAAGAGCGTCATTGCCGTCAACTTGGCTACCTATCTTGCCCAGCTCGGAAAGGCCGTGATCCTTGTCGACGCCGATCCCACGGGCGCCAACCTGCACGCGCACTTCGGGTTGAGCGCCGCATCGCGTGATGTGCTCTTCGAGGGCGGCATCGACGCACTTCAGGAGCAGCTCGTCCAAACGAATGTGCCCGGACTGCTCATGCTTCCTGCGGCGCACGACGCAACGACGCCGCCGCTTTCGCTGCGCGCAGGCCGGAGAGGCGCCTGGCTCTCGCGTTTGCGATCCCTGCGGGCCGAGTACCTCGTCGTCGACGTTGGGCCCGGCTACACGCACTACGCGCTCGACGTATTGCTCGCAGCCGATATCGCGATCACTGCGGTCGTACCTGAGCCCGCGGCGATCGATGCGCTCTACAGGTTACTCCGCGCGAGCTACCGCCGGCGCATGCGGCAGTCGCTCATGCGCGATCGGTTGCGCTTGTCGCTCTTCGATCGCACGCTTCGCGAGCTGGGGCATCTGCCTTCACCGCTCGAACTCGTGCGCGCAACCAGCAAGGTCGACACACGCCTGTCGGAGCTCGCATTTGCCGAAGCGCAGCGCATTCGCTTTCAGCTCGTCGTCAACCAAACGCGCACACGGACCGACGTCGACCTCGGCGCGTGGATCAGCGGCTTGGTCGAGCGTCACTACGGCATGCCGCTTCTTGACCTCGGTCACATCGAGAACGACGATGCCATTTGGATGAGCGCACGGCGCTTCAAGCCGCTCCTTGTTGACAGTCCGACCGCCAAGAGCGCACGCAACATCGAGCGCATCGCGCGCCGCATTCTCGCACTCGGAGCCTCGCGGCACGAGTCACTCAAGACGCGATCACTTTCGGAAGCGATTGCGGAGCCTTCGTTCTACTTCTCGCTCGCAACCACACGCACGGCGAGCGACGAGGAAATGAGGCGCGCTTACAAGAAGCAGCGCGAAATTTACGCCGCGGGGGGCCTGGCCACCACCTCCATTTTGTCACCGGCAGAGTTACAAACTACGTTACGGGCTCTCGACGAGGCCTATGACACGTTGCTCGACCCAGTGCGGCGACGAGCATACGACGTTTCGAATTTTCCCGACCTGCCACTGCGCGGATCGCAGGGCCCTGAGCTTCCACGGGAGCCGCTGACGCTCGCGACGGAGCAGCTCATTTTGCAAGCGCAGCTCAAGCGTGAAATTGGGCCGGAGACGGAGTTTTCCGGGGCGCTTCTCGGCCGCGTGCGCGATTCGCAGGGCGTGGAACTCGACAGCATCAGCGCCCGCACGAAAGTCGCCCGGGCTCATCTTCAGGCAATCGAAGACGAAGCGTATGAGAAGCTTCCGGCCGCGGTTTATGTTCGCGGCTTCTTGGCCGAGCTCGCCAAGTACCTTGGCCTCGACCCCCACCGTGTGCAGACGACGTACTTGCGCCGCATGCGCGACACCGGTCGTCCGATCGGCCATGACTAGTCTCCTGTCGCGCCTCCGGTCACGCCTGTCACCCCTCTTGTTACAGACGTCTGCCGGCAAGTGGTTTCCCTGGGCACTTTTTGCGTTGGCGCTAGCGCCAAGGTTGTTCGTCGCTCTCAGTTGGGCGCAAGAACCTGTGTGGGACGGGCACTACTATGACTTCGGCGCGCGCCGCATCGCAGAGGGCTTCGGTTACTCAGACGACATCTTCGTGGGTGGCGTCAAAATATGGCACCCCTGGTGCCATTACCCGGTCGGCTACAGCGCGTTTCTTGGCTTCTTCTACCGCGTGTTCGGCGCAAGCAGTGGCGTGGCAGCAATCGTCAACTCGGTTGTCGGTTCGCTCGTGGCGCTCATCACCTATCGCCTCGCGGGTACTGCCTTGTCAGAGCCGCGCGCGCGCTTGGCGGGGGCACTGGTCGCGCTACACCCCGGGCTCATTTTGTACTCGGCACTGGTGATGACCGAGCCCCTCGCAGCCCTCGCGACGCTAACGTCGTTTTGGCTCGCCGCACGCAAGCCCGGAAATTTGAAGTGGCTGGCGGCTTCGGCGTTCGTGCTCGGACTCGCGGCACTCGTGCGTCCACAGGCGCTCTTGTGCCTGCCATTCCTAGCTCTGGTTGAGGGGAGGCATTGGTTGTCGGGCGAGTTCCATTTTTCCTGGAGCTGGGCGCGCTCGTGCGCGACGCGCGGCGCGGTAGTTGCGGTATGCACGTTCGTACCCATCGCCCCATGGACCGTACGCAACTGCAAGGTGATGGATTCTTGCGCGCTCGTCAGCACGAACGGCGGATGGAATCTTGCGATCGGATCGTTTCCCCGTGCAACAGGTCGCTTCGAGACGCTCCGCACGTCGGACGGATGCAGCGACGTGGTTGGGCAGGTGCAGCAAGATCGCTGCTGGCTCCGGTACGGCATCGAGCACATCAAGCGCGATCCGTGGCGATGGGTTCGCCTGATGCCGGTGAAGCTCAGCCAGACGTTTGATCACGAGTCGTTCGCGGTGGGGTACCTGAAAGAGGCGCGACCTTCAGCCTGGGCCCAGAGCAAGGCGGAGAGCGTTCGGGCTGTGTTGACCGCGAGCCATCTGGTGCTGCTCGTGCTCGCGTGCTTCGCGACCGCAACGCGTGCCCGCGGCCCCGCGATGTGGGTGCAGCTAACAGTCTTTGGCGCGATCGCGGTGGGCGTCGGAGCCGTGTTGCGCACACCCGTGCCGTCGTTCTGGCCGTTCGCAATCTTGGCCTCGGTGCTGCCCTTCGTGCCGCTTCCAAGGGGCGCAGAAAAACCGCCCGCGCTTTGGCTCGGCGCCGCGTTTTTACTGACGACCTGCGTCACGCACGCAATCTTCTTTGGCGAGGACCGCTACCACATGGTGCTGACGCCAGTGCTGGCGATGCTGGCGGCGGCGAGTTTCCGTCCATCACCAGCGAGCACGTGAACCGCGCGCGCGGGATAAGATGCGCCCTGCTGTGAGCTCGTGTACCCTTCGACGCCATCGCGATGCCTCAAGGTCCGCAGTCTTCCCGCATCATTGTTCTCGAAGGCGGTGATGCGCAACCTCTCGCGCAGTCTCGATCAATGGCCCCTCCCAAGGCGGGGGACACTCAGCCTGGGCTGCAGCCAGGAGGCGCCCCAGTAGACCTCGAGCGCGAGGTGGATCCTGACGCGCTTCTTGCATCGCTAGCCTCGCGCCCGCTGCCGGAGGTTACCTCGACGTCGGGTGAATCCGCCGCCGTCTTCGCCAGCGCCGATGCGACGCCCGCACATCGGCACCATACGCCGGTGCCCCAGCCCGCCGTGATTGCGCCTGATCCGCGGCGCGAACCGACCCGCCGCATCCCGCGCGAATGGACTGAGCCACTTGACGCGACGGCCAAGAGCGCCATGGCACAGGGCGCGAGGGAGTCGCGCTTGCGATGGGCGGCGTTCGGACTGTTCGTCGCCGCAATGATTGTCGCGGCGATCTTGCTTGCTCAGCACCTGTGGCCAAGTTCAGTCAACGTACTTGACCCTGCGGGTACATCTCCTGCGCGGGGACCCACCCCCGACTCCACGCAAGCCAGCTCCACGCAAGCCAGCGTGCGCTCCACGGTCGCACCAGCCGAGCCAAGCGGCGATGAAAGCAAGGCTGCACCCTCCAGACCGCGAGCACCGCCAGCACCGCGAGCGAGGCCCTCCCGATCGAACGAAAAGTCGCCTCAAGACGACCCTGACTACAAGCTTCTTAAGTAAAGGACGAGGATGCGCGCACACGTCGCTCTTGCCGTTATCGTAACCATGTATGGCACATTTTCAGCCGTGGCGTACGGAGCCTCGAGCCAAGCCGCCGCGCGCTACGAAGAAGGTCGCGCCTTCGCCAAGAAGAAGGACTGGGAGAACGCTCGTCAATCGTTTGCTCAGGCGGTTCTGCTCGAACCGAACGACCTGCGGTACGTGTGGAACCTCGCCATCAGCGAATCAAAGACGCACCATGAAGTCGGCGCGCTCAGACACTTTCGGAAATACGCGCACCACAATCAGGTGTCGCCAGATGACAAGCGCGAAGCGTTGCACTTCATCGTTGAGCTCGAGCGACAGACGGCGCGCATCACGATAGACGCGCCAAAGTTGGTGCAGATTCGCGTTGACGACGAAGACTGCGGGCTCACGCCGATCGACGCCGTCGATGTGACGCCGGGTGCGCACGCGGTCGAGGGCAAAGATGGTCGTGGCCGGACGCGAAAGGTATTCGTGCGTGCGACGAAAG
>CAMBEV010000132.1 GCA_945865595.1 Nannocystis exedens
ACGAAGCAAGAGAAGCAGGTGGCGATCACCGCGAGCCGCGAGATTCCGTACCAGTTGATCGTGAGCACCATGGATGCGCTCAGAAAAGACGACAAGGGGCAGGTCATGTTTCCTGACGTCCAGTTCGGAGTTCCGAAGTGAGCGACCCCATCGACGCCGGAAACGCCCCCCCAAACGACCGAGGCGGTCAAGCCGGTCTAGCCGGTAACAAAGGCGCGGCCGCTCAAGCGCAGCGTCCGGCGACGCTCGCGCGCGTGAAGCGCGAGCTTCGCAAAGAGACCAAGCGTCGGGCGATCGACCCAGAGATCAACTTTCTTAACATCACGGCGATGTTGGACATGATGACCATCATCCTTGTGTTTTTGCTGAAGAGCTTGAGCGCGTCGACCGCGTCGCTTCCGCAGTCATCCGACCTTGAGTTGCCGAAGTCTGTGCTCGTCACCGATCCAGACAGTGAGCCCGAAGGGTTGATGGTCGTTGTGTCGAAGAGTCAGATCATCGTTGGTGAGAATCCCGTTTGCCCAGTGCCGGCTGACGCAAAAGAGAACGGTATCGAAGCCCGCCACAAGCGCGGCTCACGGAACGAGCTCTTTATCGTTCCACTCGGGCAGTCACTTCAAGCATGGCGTGACGTCGACAAGCAGATGCGCCGCGCCGCGAAGAAGGACGAGAACTTCAGCGAGGCGATCGTGGTCGTCGATAAAGACATTCCGTATCGCGTCGTCACCGAGGTGCTCTACACCTTGGGACAGAGCGAATTCGCGAAGTTTCACATGATGGTGCTTCAGTCTTCGAAATAGGCTTCGAAGTAGGCTCCGAAGTAGGCGCTACTTGGTGACGCAAACGCCGTAGATTTGCACGCAGCACTTCGACGCTGGGCAGGGGTTGTTAAGGCACATGGTGGGCGATGAGCCGAGGAGCTCAGCGAACGCCTTCGCAATGTAGGTTGCGTCGACGGGACAGTCGCTACCGGTCGTGCTGCTGTCGACCTTCGCGTCTTTAGGTCCGGTGTCCTTCGCCGCATCGCTTGGCGCGCCGGCATCGACCGCGGCATCGGCTTTCGCGTCGGCGCCTGGCGGCCTGGCGTCGCCCGTGGACGAATCGCGCGCGTCAACGGAAGCGTCTTTGCTCGCGACGGTCTTGCCCGCATCTGGCGTCGTGGTCGCGCTGCCCGCACCCTCATCCGCCTCGTCGATCTCGGCGGAGGTGCTTCCCTCGGCAGAGCACGCGACCACCACGAAGGTGCCAAGCAGAACGAGAGATGCGCGCGGAAGCAAGCCACGATCGGAGAACATCATTGACCACTCAGAATAAATGTAACTGTGAGCGTGCGCGCGTGCTTCGGCATCGAGACGCGCATAAGACCGATGCGGGTCAGCGGCTGGAGAACGCAATTGTCGAGAGTGACGAACGACGCATCGACACGTTCATCAAGAGTGCGATCGCAAGCATCACTGTGAGACCGCTTGAGCCTCCGTACGAGAAGAGCGGGAGCGTGACGCCGACGATCGGCAAGAGCCCGGTCACCATGCCGAGGTTGAAGATCGCGTGCCAAAAAATCAGGCTCCCCGCGCCAATCGCGAGCGCGGCACCGAAGCGATCTTTTGCCGAAGCTGCGATGTGAATCGACCACAGGACGAGCAGCACATAGATGAACAGCAGCGAGAGAGCGCCCGCGAAACCCCAATCCTCTGCAAAGACCGGAAACGGAAAGTCTGAGTGCTGCTCATGCAAGAAGTGAAACTGATTTTGCGTGCCCTGCATGAAGCCGGCGCCCCATGTTTTTCCTGCACCGATCGCGATGCGCGAATGGTGCGGGTCCCAGTTCATGCCGCCGATGTCCCTGTCGGGGTTGAGCCAAGCTTCGATGCGCTTCTGCTGAAAACCGAGCATCCCGAAGCTCATGAACGCAGGGACGGCGATCGCGACGAGTACCGCTAGGTGACCGAGTGTCCGTCGTTGAATGCGAAGCATCGCGAGGATCGAGATGAAGATGAGCCCTAGAATGAGCGCCGTGCCCAGATCAGGTTGGAGCACGACGAGAGCGGCGGGAAGCGCGGCGATGAATGCGGGCGCAGCCAAGTCTTTGAGGGTGCGCCCCTCAGAGCGCGCGTCGGCGTTGACGTACTTCGCGAGCGCGAGAACGAGAAAGAGCTTCATGAACTCGCTCGGCTGAAATCCGATGGGGCCAAGGTAAATCCAGCGCGAGCTACCGTTGACTTCGCGCCCCAGGATGAAGACGAGCACGAGGGTGACAAGGCCAACGCCGTAAGCGATGTACCCGTATCGTTCGTAATGACGGTAGTCGACCGCCGCAACGAACCCCGACAGGATGCCCCCGCCGACGAGCCAGTAGATCTGTTGAAGGTAAACTTCGTTGAGCGGTGCCTTTGCCACGCTCGTGGCCGAGTACAGATTGATCACCCCGACCATCGCGAGCACCGATGCCGTTACGAAGAGCACCCAGTCGAAGTTGTCTCTGAGGCGAGCCAGGAGGGTGTCACGCGTGCTCATGGCTTCGCCTTGCTCGCGCGCGTGACCTTGAGGCGCTGATACTCGCGGATCACTTGCATGGCGACCGGGGCTGCGTGCTGCGGGCCAGACTCGCCATGCTCGACGAGAACGACGACCGAAATTTCAGGCGTGTGCGAGGGATAGAAAGCGGCGAACCACGCATGGTTGCGCGAACGAAACCACTGGATCTCTGGCTTTTCGTTTGGGCTGGGATGAACACCAGGCTGCGCCGTGCCGGTCTTGCCTGCGACATCGAGGCTGCGATCGTGAAGCGCGTTTGCGGTGCCTTCGTCTGAGTTGAGCACGTCGCGCATGGCATCGTGTACGCGTTGCAGGTGCTCGGGCTGGATCGCGACACTGTTCTTGAGGCGGGGTTCGAACTCTTGCATCGGCACGCCGTCGGAGGTCTCGATCGCGACCACGGCTTGGGGTTCGTAAAGTCTGCCACCGTTGGCTACGGCAGCGTAGGCCATGGCGAGTTGGAGCGGCGTGACGGTGACGTCGCCTTGTCCGATCGCAGCATTGAGCGTGAAGCCTTTGTTGAAGTAGTTCGCGCCGTAGTGCTGCGTGTACCACGCTCGACTGGGCATTCGACCGCCAGCTTCGGGGTTGATGCTTAGTCCACTCCGTTGACCAAGTCCGAAAGCGCTCGCCACCTTTGCGATAGGATCGAGTGTGGTGGCCTCGGCCAACTTGAAAAAGAAGATGTTGCACGACTGGGCGATCGCGGCTCGCATGTTCACGGCGCCGTGTACGTGCGTGCAGCGAAGGGGGCGGCTCTTGTTACCGTATCGAATGAAGCCGTCGCAGCGCTGGGTCGCTTCGGGATTGACCGAGTGCGACTCAAGCGCCGCCAAGGCCGAAAAAGGCTTGAACGTGGATCCTGGCGGGTACGCGCCGCTCATTGTCTTGTCGAGCATGGGGCGGTAGGGATCGGCGTACAGGCGCGTGAACGCTTCGCGAGCCTTCGCGCGACCTCCGCCACCGGATAGGTCGTTGGGGTCGAAGTTTGGTTTCGAGTAGAGCGCGAGGAGCCTTCCGGTTTGCGTTTCGGTCACCACAACGGCGCCAGAGCGATAGGGGAACATCGCCTTCTCGATCGCTTGTGTGAGCTCGATGTCTACCGAAAGCCGCAAATTGCGACCTGAGATGGGTTCCTGCTTGCTGGGTGGGTCGAGCAGGCGGTCGGCGGCGGGGCCGGTGCGGTCCTTGCCCCACGCATCGACCAGGCGTTTTTCCCAGCCTCGCTTGCCGCGCAAGTGGCTTTCCCACGTGCGCTCGACGCCGCCGGCCCCCCAGCGGTCGCGGCGGTCGTAGCCGAGTGGGTTGAGGCGCTCTCGTTCTTCGCCCGAAAGTGATTCGTAACCGTCTGGGCGGTATTTAGCGAGAGCGTCGACGTCGAGTTCGGAAATGTAACCAAGCAAGTGCGACGCAAGGTGCTTGTACGGATAGAAGCGAATGGGGGTGGCCACGACCCTGACGCCAGTGAGCTCGTCGCGATGCTGCTCGAGTTCGGTGATGATGTCGCGGGACACGTCTTCGCGGACCAACATTTGGCGCGTACAGGGCGACGTGCGAGCTTGCGGATCGTAGGTTGCGCAGACCTCGCGAATCTTGATGATAAGTTTCTCGCGCTCATCGGGTGTCACGCGGAGAACTTCTGCGACCTTTGGCAAGCTATCTGGCGCGCCCCTCAAACGTTTCGGAAGGCGAGCCTCGGGAACTGAACTAGGCAATACATCTATCGGTACGACGTGGACGTCGTAGGACGTGCGGCTTGAAGCCAAGATTTTGCCTTGGCTATCGCGCACGATTCCGCGCGCAGTCTGAATGGTAACTTTTCGAATAATATTCTCATGCGCCATCGCGGCGTAGTCGTCGCCATTCAAAATTTGAAGCTGAAAGAGGCGTGCCGCGACTGCTCCAAACAGTGAGAGGACGAACAAGCTCATCCATTTGTAGCGCTTGCGAAACTCCGCAACGTCAGAGCGCGGAACGAGGACACTCACAGCTCGCCTCCGTCGCCACGAATCGGCGAAGTCGCTTGATCAACGCGCCGCGCGATACGAAAGATGAACGGTGCGACGATCGCTGTCGTGAGAATGCGTGGCAGTGCGTACGGATAGACGGCGCGCGGCACCCAGCCGTCACGATCACGTCCGAAGATGGCGAGCAGCAAGAGCACGAGTAGGCTCTGCGCCGCTGCAAAGCCGATCGCGAGAACGACTTGCATCCACGTGGTCTGTGCGGCGAGGCGCACTCCGGCTCCGCGCGCAAGCACGAACACGACAACCGACGTGAACGTGTAAAGCCCGACTGGCGTTCCTGCAAAGATGTCGCTCAAGTAGCCGATCGCGAAAGCGACCGCCGCGCCGCGCACTAGCGAGTACTCGTGCACGCCCATGAATACGATGAGAGGCAGCGTCAGCGACGGGACAATGCCAGGGATGTGGGTCCACAAGAGGAACCGGAACAGGTTGGCCTGAACGAGAATGAGCACGAGCCCGGTTACGAAAAAGCCGGTGTTGCGCATCTACGGTTTCCCGGGTCGCGATGGCTCCTCGTTCGGAGGGCTCGTCGCGATGAGCACAGCGTCGAGTCGAGAAAAGTCAACCGTCGGAACTGCTTCGACTTCTTGATCGCGTCCAGGCTCACGCTTGTTGACCTTGGTGATTCGGGCAACGCTGATCCCCTTGGGAAACCACTTGCCCTTGCCGCTCGTCACGAGCAAGTCACCCACCATGACCTCATCGCGCGAGTCGACCATTTCGACGCGGCACGCATAGCGCGACGGGTCTCCGGTGCCGCGCACGAATCCTCTCGTTTGCGTGCGTTCGTCTTCCACGTCGACGCCAAAAGCTGCGTCGACGGCGAGTTGCACGTTGATCGAATCGCTCGCGACATCCATCACGGCACCCACGACGCCGTCGGGCGCGATGACGGGCATGTGCTTGCGCACGTCGTTGGAACTGCGATCGAGCATCACGCGCGTGATGCGGAAAAACTCGGTGAAATCGCGGCCGATCACTTGCGCGCTGACAAGGTCGGTCTTCGTCTCGGCCTTGAGCTTGAGCAGCCTGCGTAGTTGTTGGTTGTCGACTTGGTGTTGTTCGTTTCTGTGAATTTGCTCGCGAAGACGCGCATTTTCATAGCTGAGGCGAGTGTTGTCGGCCTTTACGTCGACCAAGTAGAAGTAGTCGCTTGCCACGTTCGAAACGCCGCGTGCCAAGGTTGCTGCGCCGAATTCGATGGGAGCGCTGATGCGCAAGAGGGCTTTGTCGGTCGCGCTCAGCTCTTCGGGCTTGCGCATGTTGGCGCGCAGAAAAAAGAAGGGCACCGCGAGAAGAATCGCGACGACGGCCAGATCTCGGTAGCGCTTGAAATCGGGAGTCATGCGTCAACCGTCAGCCGATCGTGACTTCGCGAAGCAGTTCTACATGGTCAAGCGCCTTGCCGCTTCCGAGGACGACGGCGCTGATGGGATCGTCGCACACCATGACAGGTAAACCTGTTTCTTCGCGCAGCAGGACGTCAATGTTGCGAAGCAATGCCCCGCCACCTGTAAGAACGATGCCCTTATCGACGATGTCCGCGGCAAGCTCAGGCGGGGTTCGCTCAAGCGCAAGAAGAACGGCTTCGACAATGGTGTTGACGGTTTCGGTGAGCGCTTCACGGATCTCGTCCGAGTTGACGATGACCGTCTTTGGAATGCCAGCCACGAGGTCGCGGCCCTTTACTTCCGTGGTGAGTTGCTTCTCAAGGGGGTAGGCGTTGCCGATTTGGCATTTGATTCGTTCGGCGGTTTGCTCGCCGATGGCCATGTTGTATTTGCGCTTGAGGTAGTTCTGAATGCCTTCGTCCATCTTGTCGCCGCCAACGCGGACGCTCTGCGAATAGACGATGCCGGCGAGTGAAATAACCGCGACCTCGGTCGTGCCGCCGCCGATGTCGACCACCATGTTGCCGGACGGTTCGGTGATCGGAAGGCCAGCGCCGATCGCAGCCGCCATGGGTTCTTCGATGAGGTAGACCTCGCGAGCGCCAGCACCTTCGGCGCTCTCTTTGACGGCGCGTTTCTCAACTTCGGTGATACCGAACGGAACGCAGATGATGATGCGCGGCTTTACAAGCGTGCGGCGCTGTTGGGCGCGCGCAATGAAGTACCGCAGCATGGCTTCGGTGATTTCGAAGTCCGCGATGACGCCGTCGCGCAGAGGGCGAACCGCGCGGATGTTGCCGGGCGTGCGGCCGAGCATCTCCTTCGCTTCGCGTCCGACGGCGAGCACCTTGTTCGCACCGCGCGCGTCTTTTTGAACGGCGACCACCGACGGCTCGCACGAGACGATTCCCTTACCTTTGACGTAGATAAGTGTGTTCGCCGTACCAAGGTCAATGGCAAGATCGTTCGAAAATAGACCGGAAAACCAGTCCAGCATCTTGCCATCACCTCCGTGTGAATCGCCGCGGGGTCAATTCCCCACGAGGCCGGGGGATGTAGCACGCCCCACCAGAAAGCCAAAGTTCGGCTGCCCGCCTCACCCTTTGGAGATCTTGCCTTCTTTGTGCGGATGATGGCCGCGACAAGCCGCGCAGAACTTCTTGATTTCGAACTTCTCCGCCATTGTGCGCTTGTTCTTGGTGGTCACGTAGTTCGCGCGTCCACACACACCGCATGTCATCTTGATGATGTCTCGCATCGCATAACTCCGACAAGCCCACAAAACGCGGGGCCGCGAAAACTGCCCGGAACGGGAGCGTTCGTCAAGCGAAAACCACCCGGCACCTCAGGGTATCAGGACGGGGATGTCGACGCTTCGGAAGTCTCTGTCAAGCGTCAGGATTGGGCAGGTGCGTATTCCGCGCAAACTGATCACACAAAACGCGCCATCGTGATCACTCGGAGCGGAGCGACGCGCGTTCCTCGGGGTGCTCCTCGCGCGCATGCGCCACCGCTTCGCGCTGCTCGTCAACTTCGTGATCGTGCTTGCGGCATCAGGTATAACAGTTATACTTTCTCGATGCGATTTCGTTTCGACAAACGAAAGAGCGCGCGTCTCCGGACCAACCCACAACGCAAGATCGGCTTCGAGGAAGCACAGAGTCTTTGGGAGCACCCACACTACGTCGATCAACGTTCAGATCTTCCCGAGCAATATCGAGCCATTGGCTGGGCCCGAGGCCGTTTGTATTCAGTCATTTTCGAAATGCGTGATGATGACCAAGGCCAGTACATCCACTTGGTCACGCTCTGGAAGTCTACGAAAGAGGAGCGCCAACTCTATGAAGAGCACAGCTAAAAAACGACCGGTTAGCGCTGACGCGATCGCGCGGCGCGCCGACCAGAACAAAGACGTGTCCATGCATTTCACGGGCAAGGGCAAGATGATGCCGCCTATTCAGCGCGTGAACGTTGACTTCTCGTTCGACATGCTCAGCGAACTTGATCGCGCTGCTGAGGCGCTCAATGTGAGTCGCCAGGCAGTCATCAAAGGATTCGTGAGGCAGGCCCTTGATCAGCACTACCTCGCACAGAAAGCGCGCCGCGCGGGGTGATCACATCACTCGTCGGGATTGGTCTCTTCGATCGAAGGCGCGAGCGTGAACGCTGTGGATTGGACCGCGCCGGCGAGCCTGAACGTGGAGTAAACCGCGTCGCCGTTGAGGTTGCCGATCGCCGTCGCGGTCATGCTGGACCCCCCGAAAAACGGGGGGTATGAAGCGTTGGACACATAGTTGTACTGGTAGCTCTGTGGGTTCAACATTTCAAACCGGAGGCAGGCGAAACCTAGCGGCGGCGTCGAAGTTCCGTCGTCCTTGTGAAAGTCTTGACCGTTCGTGTTGTTGGATTGGTATTTTTTTCCTACGATGTTGGCGACATTCGCAGGGACCGGCTCTGATGCCGAAAAGCAGAGGAAGTGGTTGCCGACCTCGTCCGCAGTGCCAGCCGTCAATGGGACGTTGCTACCGGACGATGTGTTCCACACCCTGGCCGCGGCCTTGCCGATGGCGCCAAGGGCGTTACGGGCTTCGGCGCTCTTCGCGTTCGACAGGTAGCGGCGGACACCGACGACCGCGAGGACGGCGAGAATGCCGACGATCGCGAGGACGGCGAGAATGCCGACGATCGCGACGACAATCATGAGTTCAATGAGGGTGAAGCCCTTGTTTTTATTAGCGAACTGAGGCGATGGTTTCATCGTCTCGTCTCGTCTCGTCTCGTCTCGTCTCGTCTCGTCTCGTCTCGGTCATGGTCTGCTCCTGCGCTTCATCTTGGGGGTTATCTCGGACAGGGAACGACGCCAAAG
>CAMBEV010000133.1 GCA_945865595.1 Nannocystis exedens
GTACACGTCCTGAATATCGATTGGCGACGGCTTTAAAATGACTTGGAACTGGTGAAACTGCTGCGCACGGTTCGGGTTGTCGCCGTAGCGGCCATCGGAAGGCCTTCGCGAGGGCTCGCAGAACGCAACGCGCCAAGGCTCGGGACCGATTGCGCGCAAGAACGTTGCCGGGTTGTACGTGCCCGCGCCCACCTCCGAGTTGTAGGGCTGCACAATCAGGCAACCACGCTTGGCCCAGAAGTCTTGCAGCGTGAGGATCAGGTCTTGAAAGTTCATGGCCGGCCCAAAGTGGTACCATGGCCGGGAGGCATGGCAGAGATCGAACCGTCGTGGGGTCATTCGGGTGGGGGTTGGGCTATCGCGGTGCATGGCGGCGCGGGCGCAGTGCCCCATGAGCGCCGGGCGGAGCATCAGGCGGGCTGTGTGAAAGCAGCTGAGATCGCGGGCGAGATCTTGCGCAAGAAGGGCAGCGCGCTCGACGCGGTACAGGCCGCGGTTGCGTGCCTCGAAGACAATCCAGCGTTTAACGCCGGCACAGGAGGGAGCCTGAACCGCGATGGCCACCTTGAGCTCGACGCTTCGATCATGGAGGGGAGCGAACTTCGCGCGGGTGCGGTTTGCGCGTTGCCGCCTTACTTGCATCCCATTGCGATCGCGCGTGCGGTGCTCGAGGCTCGCCGGCACGTGCTCTACGCGGGCGCTGGCGCCGATATGTTTGCGCGAGCGAACGGATTCTCGCCGTCGTCTGATGCCGTGATGGTGACGGCGGCCTCACGTGACAGACTCGCCGACGTCGTCGACGGGCGGGCGTCGGCCGGTTGGGCAGGTGGCACCGTGGGCGCGGTGGCGCGCGACGCGCATGGCGTTGTGGCAGCTGCGACGAGCACCGGCGGCACGATGGGTAAAGATCCTGGACGAGTCGGCGACTCGCCGTTGATCGGCGCGGGCACCTACGCCGACAACGCAGCCGGCGCTTGTTCAAACACAGGCGACGGCGAGGCGGCGATAAAGCTGGTGCTCGCCAAGACAGCGATCGAATGGCTTCGCGACGGGATGCTGCCGCAAGCCGCCGCAGAGATGGCAGTTCGTCAACTTGGTGAACGCATGGGCGCCAAGGGGGGCATCATCCTTGTCGACTACGACGGGCGCATCGGACTTGCGCGCAACACCGAGACGATGACGTGGGCAGCAGCGAGCGAAACTTTAGACCGCGTAGCGTTTGGAATTGTGTGATGCAGCCCCTTTGCGCCCTTAACTCGCCGCCAAATATTGCCGCACCCTATGGCGTGTACGAACGACTCCTCATTTTCGCCGCTGCGGCCTCGCTAACCGGTTGCGCGGGCGCCCTGCTGCCCCGCATCACGAGCAGTGATATTCAAGTGCACGACCCCTCAAGCGCGGCGCGTTGCACCGTAGCGGCCACACACAGCGAACCGCTCGTCACCGAGTGGTCGGCCTCGTCAAAGGCTCGACTCGAGTCACTGCTTAATGAAACCGTCGCCGGGACCGATAGTGCCGCCGTCGCGGTTCAGTATACCGGCTGCGAGCTCAAGATCATTGACGGATGCCGACCACACGCCACATACGATTGGTCGCGCACCACTATCTCCCGCGATGCGATCGAGATTCACGATGCCAACGAGCTCTACGCGAAGCTCCCCCTCGGTGCGGCCGGACTCGAGGCTGCCCTTACACGGTCAGGCCGCTTGACGGTGCAAACCACTGTGGCAGGCCAAATCAAAGTGGACCGCACCAAACTCGATCTTGAAGCCACATCGCAAGATGCTACTTGCGCGGCGGCGACACACGTCATCGGGTCGGTCACGATCGGCGCATTCAAGATGATTGCGGGTGGGCAAGCGCACGCCAGCGCCGGCGCGAGCTTCGCGGGTGTGGGCGCAGGTGCTGCCAATACGCGCGCTGAGCGCTTGTTGAAGGAAGCCGGGTCAGACGCCGACTGCGCCGGAACGACGAAGGACACGCCCCACGACGGGTGCCGATCGCCCCTGCAGTTGTTCCTTGTCGAAATTCCCAACCGCACGATTAGCTCGAAGTTCGTCCCCGCGGGAACGCTCACCACGACGGTGACCCCAACGCCACCCGGAAAGGCTCCGTCCGGCAAGACTTCGACATTGCGCACATTGAGTTACATTTTGGGTGGCGCCGGGCTCGCGGGAATCGGTGGTGGCGGCATTACCTATGCGACGAGCGCCAGCATCGAAACCAACATTCGAAACGGCGGCTTCCGGACCCAGAACGACATCGCGGAGGCCGAGAGCTCCATGCAGACGACCCGCACGATCGGGGTCACTGGGCTCATTGCGGGGGGTATCCTCTTAGGGGCGGCCTTTCCGTTCTATTTTGCGGGGAAGTAGCGGCTTGCCGCGTCAACAATTGGCGCCGTGATCGCTCTGCGTTACCAAGCGTATCATGGTGAGCGACGACGACCTTGTTCGAGGCCTCGGTCAAACGCTTCACACGACGCACTTCCAATCGCTCGGCGAGCGTTATGAAGGCAAGGTGCGCGACTGCTACTCGCGCAAGGGCAAGCGACTCATCGTCGTGACGGACCGGGTGAGCGCGTTCGATCGCGTGCTCGGAACCATTCCGTTCAAGGGGCAAGTACTCAATCGGCTTTCCCATTGGTGGTTTCAGCAAACCGCCGATGTCGTACCCAACCACGTTCTGCGTCTGGTCGACCCTTGCGTGATGGAGTGCGTCGAGTGCGAGCCGTTCGCCGCCGAATTCGTCGTCCGCGCCTACGCCACAGGCACGACGTCGACCAGCCTATGGACCCATTACGAACGTGGCGCCCGCGTCTTCTGCGGCCATGTGCTGCCCGACGGCCTCACCAAGCACCAGGCGCTTCCCACCCCCATCGTGACGCCGGCCACTAAAGCGCCCGCGGGGTCGCACGACGAGAGCATCTCCGGCGAGGCGCTTGTTGCGCGCGGTCACATGTCGCGCGGGGCTTTCGATGCCGTGTCGCAACTTGCGCTTGCACTGTTCGCTCGAGGGTCTGCGATCGCGCAATCGCGTGGCCTCTTGCTCGTCGACACGAAGTACGAGTTCGGTCGCCGCTCCGACGGCGCGATTGTCGTGATCGACGAGGTGCACACACCGGACTCCTCGCGGTTTTGGGACGCGGCGTCCTACCAGACACGCATCGCAAATGGTCAAGACCCTGAATCACTCGACAAAGACTACCTTCGTCGTTACTTTTTGGGTCTCGGCTACCAGGGTGACGGCCCTGTACCGGCGATGACTGACGAAGTGCGCATCGAAGCCGCCCGCCGCTACATTGCGGCATTCGAGCGCATCACGACCACGCCGTTCGTCCCCAATGTCGAAGAACCTCTATCGCGCATCGAGCGTGCGCTATCTGTTGGAGTGATATGAAAGCCATCGTCACCGTTCGACTGAAGCGTGAAGTCCTCGATCCTCAAGGGGATGCAGTGTCGCGCGCGCTCGCGCGCCAAGGGTTTTCACATGTGCGGAGCGTGCGCGTGGGCAAGGTCGTCGAGCTCGAAATCGCCGATGGCATCAGCGCCGAGACCGCCCATGCCGAACTTGCCAAGATGGCCGATGCGCTGCTCGCGAATCCGGTCACCGAGGATTACGAGATCGAGCTTCTCTAAGTTCATTGTGTGCGCTCTCATAGGTTCCTCGGAAGAGGAGACCCTGATGCGTCAATTAAGTTGCCTATCTGTGTTGTGCGGCGTGATCGTCGCAGCTTGCAGTGCATCGGGAACCGCGACCGACGCGGGCCTTGCAGACAGCCAGACACCTGATGGATCTGCGAACGGGGCGCTCGGCCTTGTGCTCGACAAGATCGCCACGGCGACGGTGGGTACGACGCCCACGTTTTCATCGTCTTCGCTGCGGGCTACCTGGGCGCCACCATCGGGTGTCGATCATGTGCGATTTAGCCTAACCGGTGGGGGAGACACACTCACGTTCGACGCGAAGCCGAGTGCGACAACCCTCGACCTTACCGACCTCCATTCGTCAACTTCCTATACGGCTTCCGTGTTGCTGTGCGCAGATGCGACGTGCGGAACTCCTACGGCTGCCGCCGGTGGCTCTGCGAGCGCCGACGTACCGGCTGAAGTCTGGGCCATGCAAGGAACCGGCGACGGCGTCACCAAGGCCACCAAGATCGTGGCCGACGGCAACGTCCGAATCCACGCGATTGCCTACGGGAAGGACGCGCCCGCTGCGCAGCTCGGTCGCACACAGCTCTATTATGGTCCGCAACCCAATCCACAAGGGGCCAAGGTTGAAGGGCTCGTTGTCGGCCTCGCTAAACAAGTGGCCAGCGCAACCGTGTCGACACTCGACGCATTTGAATCGCTCGCAGGCTCGTCAGGCGCTGAAAAGCCAACTACGGCGGCCAAGTGGATAACCAACGTGATGACCGGCCAAGGTGTGCCCCTCGGTGGGTCGCTCGGCGAAAAGATTCGCCTCTATTTTGAAGCGCCTGGCGCCGACGGCAAGACGCGCATCCTCTACGTCGACTCTGCCGATGGGTACGTCGGCCGTGATTTCAACACCGGCTCTGACACGCGCTGCCGAAGCGCCGCCGACTACGATACGGGGGGTGGATGTGAGGCGAAGCTCGCCATCGGCGTAGCCGGCGACACGGGCGACTGGGGCTTGTCGCTCAGCAACGTTCGGCAGTTCAAAATAGGGGTCAAGACTCTTGACGACTGGCGCTGGCGTGGTGAAACAGGCACGTTCATGTGGGTCACGATCGACCAAACGACGGGCTGCACCACAGCTTCGCACAACCAAGCGTTCGCCGTTTGGGATGGCACGGGCTGGAAGTTTCAGAAGGACGCGAGCGGCTGTCCCTTGCTCATGAGCGATGCGCAGGCGCCTAGCCCCCTTCACTTGGGCGGGGCGCGTTTCAAAATGTACTTCGGAACCCCCAGCGACCGCACGGGCGCCACCACGTCAAGCAAGTTGCCTTTCTTGGGCCCCAAGCGCGTGGTCTACGCGAACGGCGCACGCACGGGCGCAGCAGATACGGTCGACTACGCCGATTGGGACGCACGCGCGAGCGCTCGCGACGTCACCTTCGTGTGGCCGAGCGGCACGGCGCTCACCGCAACGGAAGAAGGTTACCTCGACGACTTCGTGCACCTCACGCCGACGTTCGACAAGAGCTTGCAGGTCGCTTACCTCGCGATAACCGACGGCACCATGTCGCCGTTCTCGGTGGTGGCGATTCTCGCTAATCCTTGACCAGCGCCAGCAGAGCCTTGCGCGCGTCGTCGCATGTCGCTGTCGATTGCCACGTTCGCGACGATGTCGGCCCCGCGACGAGCCACACGTCGTTCCCCTTGCGAGTGGCCGCAAGGGGGCCGGCATCACGGCGCTGTATGCATGGCGTCTCGCCCTTCTCGTCCACCTTGGCCAACGTGGCGAACACGTGGGTCAGCGCGGTTATTACGCGCGCCGCGGCGTCTGGCGCGTCAACGTCCGCGCGATAGTGCCACGCGTAGCGCACCGTCTCTCCATCCATACCGAGCGACCCGCGATCGCCACCCCATCCGCTTGCCGCAATCGCCGCGTCCGGCTTCGACCCGCCGAGTTCGAGATACGTCCGCAGCCCTACCTCGCCCAGTGAATCGCTGTCGACCGTGTGATCAACACGAGGCGGCGTCACTTCGATCGCCGGCTCCCCGGCACGCCACTTTGCGAGATGCAAAATTTGCTCACTGGTCGTCGGTGCCCTGGCCCACGCTTGATTGACGGCCGTCATCCCGCCGTCACGCACGAGGGTGTAAACGAACTCGTAACCGTAAACGTACGAAGAGATGAGCGCGTTGCTCAAAAACGCGGGTTGGTCGGGCTTCTGCGCGCTCGCAGCCATCGCGACACGCAGCGCGGTTGGTTCCGGTGGTTGACCTACTGCCTTCATCATCACGTAGGTCGCGTCGCCCTCTCCCAGGGCCGATGCTGCCGCAAGTGCGTCGCCGTTTCCTTTCCTGTAGCGCATACGGGTACGCAGTCCGAAGTGCTGATCTTGAAGCGCATGGACGAGCTCGTGCAAAAGCGTGGCTTCCGCTTCCCTCGGACCAAGATCGCTGAGGAGATACATGGTCTTGTCGCTCGGCTCGTACAGCCCCGCGATCTCGGTACCAAGAATTTCGAATTGCTTCTCGACGAACGGATACCCAGTCGGAATGGCTCCGATCAACTTGAGGACGATAGCTTCGTGCTCTAGCGCCTCGGGTGGGATTTCGCGCGCGGCGTGCTCTCGCAACACCCTACGAAGCTCGGGGCGAGAAATGTACTTACCGCCGATCGCTTTAGTTGCCTTGAGCTCGCGGAGGCCCTCCACACGTGCGAGCGCCCTTGTCATCTCATGCGGCATCGCTGGGGTAAAAACCGACGTTCTGGCCGCACAGCTCAGTAAAAGGAGCGCACAAAGTGGAGCGCGCGTCACGACGCTGCTGCGCGTAGCTCGGCAATCGCCCGCGCGTAGTTGCCTCCACCAAATATCGCGTTGCCCGCCACCAGGACATTGGCACCCGCCGCGCAAACGGTACTCGCGGTGCTGGGCACCATGCCCCCGTCGACCTCAAGGTCCACTTCGCGACCACACGCCGCAATCCATTTGCGCAAAACGTCAAGTTTCGGGACGACATCGGCAATGAATGAGTGACCGCCGAATCCCGGATTCACGCTCATGACGAGCACCAGATCGACGCTCGGCAAGAGGTAACGCACGGCTTCTTCGCTCGTGCTCGGATTGAGTGAGACGCCCGCTCTCTTGCCGCGCGCATGAATGTGCTGAATCGCTCGGTGAATATGGGTGCACGCTTCAACATGCACCGTGATGATGTCAGCGCCCGCGTCCGCGAAGGCATCGATATAACGTTCCGGCTCGACGATCATCAGGTGGACATCAAGTGGAAGGTGGGTGACCCCACGCAACGCTTTGACGACCGGTGGTCCAATCGTGAGATTCGGAACGAACCGTCCATCCATGACGTCGACATGAATCCAGTCAGCGCCAGCAGCTTCGAGCGCTTGTACCTCCTCACCCAATCGAGCGAAGTCTGCGCTGAGGATAGAGGGCGCGATGCGCACTTGCGAGGCCATAGCCTCGAGGCTGATGTGCCGCAGGCTCCCCTGTCAAGCGAGAGTTGCGCGCCGGAGAGGGGGCCGGCGAAAAGCAGCAGACTTTCAGCGCGAAAGGCGCGAAGGTGCGCGCCTATGGAGACACGGCGAATGACCAAGGCCGACTTCGACCAGATTGTCGAAGTGATCGACCATTGGTGGGGCGGCCCTATCAGTACCTTCGCCCATCCCATCTTCTTCTACGAACTCGGTGAAGAAGCGCTCGTCATGCACGACGGCGATACCCTCATCGGTTTCTTGCTCGGTTTTATCTCGACCCAAGAAGGCCGAACCACCGGCTATGTGCATCTCGTCGGCATCCACCCCGACTACCGGCGCCAGGGCGTAGGGCGCTTGCTCTATCGGCATTTCAGCGACGCCTGCAACAAGGCGGGCTGCGCGCGCATCAAGGCGATTTCGACGCTCGGCAACGAAGGCTCCATTCGCTTCCACCTCGCGCTTGGCTGGCGTGTACAGGAAATTGACGATTATGCCGGCCCCAATCGCCGCCGCCTGGTATTTACCTGCGAACTTCTGCGACGTTAAGAGCAGCTCAATCCGGCCGCTCACTCAGGTGTTTCATGACTCAATTTCTCGAAGATCAGCTCACGGCCGACCTCCTACGAAACATCGCGCTCTTTGGCGCCTTATCCGAGGACGTCCTTTGTCTGCTCGCAGCAACACTCCCGACGATCCGCTATCAGTCAGGCGATGTGGTTTTTCGAGAGGGAGACCCTGCTCACGAAATGTTCGTTGTTCTTGAGGGCGAGATCGAGGTCCTCAAACGTAGCCGTCGTGGTAGCGAATCGCGCGTAGCGGTGCTCGGTCCCCGCGACACCCTCGGTGAGATGGCGTTCATCGACATGCAGAATCGGTCTGCAACGGTTCGGGCGGTGGCCCCCTCGAGGCTCATCTGCGTGACCGCCGAAGTGATGGAGTCCCTGTACCGCACGGACCTCAAGGCCTACACCCTCATCGTGCTCAACATCGCGCGTGACCTGTCCCGGCGCTTGCGCGTGACTGACGGCATCCTCGCCGACTTCGTCGCCAATGTACTTGACGAATTCATGCAGCGAGCCAGAACCGGCCGCCCCCCGCCGCCGTAGTCTGAGTCCGCTACTCTCACTCCGCTAGCAGGGCATCGCGCGCCTGCGCGTCACCAGCATCGAAGCCACCCTCTGGCCCCCCGCCGTCCGGCGCCCCGCCACCGTCCGCGTCGCTCGCCGCATCCCGCGGACCCGCATCGTCAAGCGTCGTCGTCGGGGCCCCGGAATCGGCCGCTTCAGGTGGAGCCGCCCCATCGAGCCCCTTTCCGTCGGCCGACGGCGCACCGTTCGCACCAGGGTCTGCACTCGTCGCCTCGAGCGGTGGCAGCGGATGCGGGTTAAGCACACACGCCCCAAAGAGCAGCACGAGCCCGGTCGACGATGAAACGAAAAATCGGCGCGCGCTCACGGCACACCTGCGTCAACATCGAGCGCAGCATCCGCACCCGATGCATCTGGCGGCGCATCTGGCAGCGCGTCTGGCGCAGCATCTCCGGCGTCAACCTCAGCATCACCTGCATTACCACCACCGTCCAGCGCGTCTTCACTCGCGTCCGCCGTCACGGACGCATCGGGCCCGGCAAACGCACCGGCGTCAGTCCTCGCTCCGAC
>CAMBEV010000134.1 GCA_945865595.1 Nannocystis exedens
GATTGCCCTGCAGCTTGGCGATCGACGCAAGCCCAATCAGCATCGCGGCGACGGTCGCCGCATCGCGCGCACGCTCGGCCGAGGCGAGCGCCGCTTCATAGCTGGCCTTCGCTGCACCAATTTCGGCCCGCCTCTGCTGCACCACTGCAAACGACCCGAGCGCAATGGCGATCAACCGATCGCTCTCGAGCGATTTTGCGAGCGCAATCGCCCGCTCGAGCAAAGGCACCGCTTCTGCGGTTGCACCCAAGAACTCGGCGATTACACCCGAGATGGCGAGCATGTCCGCGGCGTCGGCGTCATCATCCTTAGCGGCGAGAACTTCGGCGGCGTACGCGCGGGCTGCTTCGAAGTTTGCAGCCCGATAATGAGCGCGCGCGCGCACCGCGCGAAACCGCCGAGACCATGGGTGGTTTTCTGATTGCTGCGCCGCACCCTCGAGCAACGAAGCCGCTTCCTTGCCTCGCCCTCGGCCGATGAGAATGCGAGCCTCGGCGATAGTCGCAATCAATGGATCCCGCAGCGGCTGCTGAAGCAGGAACGCGTCGACCTCATCGAATCGACCGGTATTGAGCATGATTTCAATTTGGTCAATCGAACTGACAACATCGGCCGCAGGCGGAATCGATGCGTGCTGGGCGAGATGCGCGTCGACGTCAGCGATCGACACCAGTGGAGCTCTTCGCAACCGACGAAGGAGCCCACGAAGCGCACCTGGCCTACCGTCAGCTTTGTTGACAATATAGGTCGCAACGTTGTCGCCGATTGAAGGAATGGAAGTACGCACGAGCGACGTTGCAGCGAGCACGTCCAGGCGCGGCACTTGGATGACCGTCTCGTCGGAAATCTCCGTGCGGCTCGCTGCCTGTCCACACAGCACGAGCGCGGCGCCCTTTGCTCTCGCGTCCAACACCAGGCGCCACGAGTCCTCATCGAGCTTGTCCGCGTCGTCGAGGACGAGCAGGGTGCCCCGCGTCCGCAAATCGATCGCTGCGAGTTGCAACTTCACCGCGTCGGTTTGCGCCAGCGCGTTGCCGAGCTCCACGAATGCAACATTCCGACCTTCCGCACCCAGCGTCCAAGCAAGGCGCCTCACCAGGGTCGTTCGCCCCGAACCCTCGGGCCCCAGCACCCAAAGCGCTCCCCCTCCTGGCAATTCGTCAACCGCCCTTACCATCGCCGCAAGGGGTTCGTCTATCGAGGCCATTGGCCATGCGATCGCTCGCACCTCCGCTTCCGGAATGCGTGCAGCCGCGCGAATCGCACTCGCCAGCTCATCCACGCTCGGGAAACGATCGGCTGGATTCGCAGCGGTGGCACGCGTGCCTATCGCCCGCAGCTGCGCGTCGACCGAGGACTTGGAGTGGTCAGGACACTTGTCTATCGCCTCAAGAAGCGTCACGCCGAGCGCGTAAACCTCGGCGCGAACCGTGAGCCGCTCGCCACGAAGGAGCTCGGGCGCGGCATAAAGGGGAGTGAGCCCCACAGGTCGCGTGCCACCTTCGGACCAGGGAGCCGCGAGTCCCAGGTCGACGAGGGTCGCGCGCCCGTCGGGTCGCACAATCATGTTCGCGGGCTTCAGATCGCCGTGGAAAAGACCCGAGCGATGAACAATGGTCAGCTGATCGCACGCCGCAACGAGCGCGTTGAGCCAAGGTTGCCCACGCTTGGGCACCTGAGCCAAAGCTGTGCCAAGGTCGATTCCCTCCACGAGCTCGCGCACCAAGAAGGCGCGCGCATCGGCGAGCCGTCCAAACGACAGAACGCGCGGCAGGCCCAGTCCTTCCAGTCCTGACAGCGCCGTTGCCTCGCGTACGAGCGCATCAAGTTCGGCCTTTCCCGCATTAAAGGAAAGCACCTTGACGGCCACACGGACTCCCGAGAGCCGGTCGTCTGCGGCCCAGACCTCGCCTCCTCCGCCCGCGCCAAGGCGAGAAACCCGAGTATACCGGGCCGGGAGCTGCGAAGGATCGGTCACGTGCGCAGCGTGACACATTATTGGCAAGTTGGCACACCTCGGACGCGCGAGAAATCAAGCGCATGGCTCCCGTCCTCCGGATAACGTTGGAATGCGTGATTCTCGAGCAGGTTCAGGTAAGGCAGCGCATCGATCGTGCGGCAGAGGCACTCTTCGATAAGCAGCGGCTTGTCACTCGCGGACCTCAGCCGCTCAGTCTGGTGCGCAAACGCCTCTCGGGCGGCGAGTGCAGCGCGGCGGTGCTCTTGGTCCACGGCTTCGGGCAGAATCGGTACACGTGGCATCTGCCGTCGCGGAGCTTCGCCAACTACCTGGCAGCCCAGGGCATGGACGTATTCAACGTCGACCTTCGCGGCCACGGCCGTTCACGCATCGCAGGCGTGAGGTCAGTCAATCCCATTGACGAGTACGTGCGCGAAGATCTCCCGGCTGCGATCGAGGCCGCCGCTCGGCACTCCGGCAAACGTCAGGTCTTCATCGTGGGCCACTCGCTTGGTGGCCTCATCGCATACGCGGGCGCGAGTGCGATCCGCCCCTCGATTGCAGGCATCGTGTCGATCGGCAGTCCGTATCACTTTGCGCGCGGCTCAGCGAGCCTCCGCGCGCTCGCGAAAGTGTCACACCACGCGATGCGTTTCGGCCCACTCAGCCAATGGATCCGTCGGGCGCCCCTTCCCATGGGCGCGATCGGCACGGTGCTTTCACGCGGACGAAGAATCGCCGAGAGTTCTCTCTATCCGCTCCCCATTCGCGCATGGCATCCGGGCACATGCGAACCTCACGTCATCGAGGAACACCTCCGGCTCGCATTCGACCACGTGTCGTTAACGGAAGGGGTTCGCCTTCTTGAGTGGGCGCGCGACAAGCGATTCGGGGGCGATCGTCATCGCTACGACTTAAGCTTCGAGTCACTCGACGTGCCGCTTCTGGTTATCGCGGGCTCGCGCGACGACCTCGCAAACGTAGAAGGAGTCAAGCCTGGTTACGAAAAGAGCGGTTCGCGCGACAAGACGTTTGCCGCGTTTCCGCTCGGCCACATCGATCTCATCATGGGGCGAGATGCGCACGTCATGACCTGGCCCGCCGTTCGCAAATGGATCGCGGCTCGGTCCTAAGCGACGCCACGCTACCCAAGTGATCGCGACTACTTCTTGCCGTGGTCCTTTTGGAGGCGCGCGACCTCTTCCTCTAGCCGACGAATCGTGCGCTGAAGGTCTTTGACCTCACCCTCGGTCGCAAGGGACATCGCGCGCGCGATTTTTTCGACCTGCTCCTTGCTGAAGGACTCGACCTTTCCGGGCATGCTCATTGCGCCCATCATGGCCTTCATCACGCGTTCGTCCGCCACAAGCTTCATCACGCGCGGGTCGCTCATGAGCTTCATGCCTTGCTTCATCAGAGCTTTCTTGATCATGGCCGGATGAGTAGGCGGCCGCCAGGGCGTTGGCAAGACTCGCGATAAACAGGCTCACGAATGTGTGTTCCCATCAATCGACGTTCGATATCCTCTAGTGATGAGCGACACGAGCGGCGAAGACGACAAGCTGACGGGACGGACGGTCGTCGTCGATACGAACCTCATCACGACGCGCTCTCGCGGCGTAGTTTCCGTCATTGTGGGCTCGCAAACAGGCAAGGTCGTTCGGCTACCCGACGTCGGCACGACGACGATGGGTCGCGGGCCCGACCAAGACATCCGCTTCGACGATGGCAGCGTCTCGAGCGAGCACGGTCACATCGTACGCGTGGGCGGCACCTTCATCTTCGCCGACATGAAATCGACCAACGGCAGTTACGTAAACGACGTGCGCGTTGGCGACCCTGTAGAGATCCGCGATGGCGATCGCATTCAGCTTGGTCGCGAGACCATCTTGCGATTTACGCTTGTGAGCAAAGAAGAAGAGGCGGCCCTGCAGCGAGTCTACGACGCTGCCTTGCGCGACGGGCTAACAGGCGTGTTCAACCGCAAGCACCTTGAAGAGCGACTCGACGCCGAAGTTTCGTTCGCAGCTCGCCACCGCACCGAGCTTTCGCTGGTCATGCTCGACATTGATTTCTTCAAGCGCGTGAACGACACGCTCGGACATCCTGCCGGCGACGAGGTCCTCAAGAGCGTCGCGCTAACGTTACAAAAAGCGATCCGGAACGAGGACCTTCTCGCGCGCTACGGCGGCGAAGAGTTCACGATCATCGTGCGCGGCATTGACGTTCAGTCCACGGCTCTGATGGCCGAACGCCTTCGGGTCTCGGTCGAGAAAACCCCGACCCTCGTCGATGGTCGCCCATTGAGTTCGACCGTGAGCCTCGGCGTTGCGAGCCTCGTTTGCTGCGGGACGCAGCGCGATCGAAACATGCTCGTCGCGATCGCCGACAGGCGCCTTTACTTTGCAAAGAACGGCGGCCGCAATAGGGTCGTCGCGCAAGGCTGAGGAGCCAAACACTCGTGCTTGGGGGGAGAACTTGAAACAGCGCTCATTCGTAATGGCAACTGTTACATTGCTTGCGCTCAGCGCAAGCGTCTGCGCAACGGCTGCCAACGCCGATTCGTTCTCAGGCAAGCGTGCATCATGCACCTTCAAGAAGGGCGACAAGGTCGAAACGACCCTGGGCATCGCCAGCAAGGAGCGCAAGGCGATTCCGATCAAGCACGTGATCGTGGTGATGCAGGAAAACCGATCGTTCGATCACTACTTCGGCAAGCTCTCATCGAGCGGGCAGATCAACGCGCAAGGTTGGCTCGACACGTTCGCCAACACAGATAAATCCGGCGTGCGCGTCACGCCGCACCATCTGACTTCGACGTGCCTCGAAAAGAGCCCCTCTCATCAGTGGGACGGGATGCGCGCGGGGTGGAACAACGGCAGGATGGACGGCTTCATCACCAACGCAGCGACGGGCACCAGCGACGGGCACTATGCGCTTGGGTACTACGACGCCACCAACATCCCCTTCTACTACTGGCTTGCCAACACGTACGCGCTCGGCGACCACTACTTTTCGTCGATCATGTCGGGCACCTGGTCGAATCGTAACTTCCTTTACACCGGGACTTCTGGCGGCGTGAAGAAGACGGGCGAGCGAACGCTCAAGGGCGTGCCGACCATTTTCGAAAAGCTGTTCTGGAAGTTTGTGTCGTGGCAGGTCTACACCGACGGCACCCCTCGCCAAGACAGCCTCGGGTGGAAGAAGGCCCACTTGGGCGTTTCGAAAACCGACAAGTTCTTTGACCAATTGAAGTCGGGGAAACTGCCTCGCGTTTCGTTTGTTGATCCGGCTGGGTCACAAGACGAGCATCCTCCGCACGATATTCAGGGGGGCGAAGCGTTCATGCGCAAGATCTACCAAGCCGTGGTCGCCAGTCCGCTGGGGCCAAGTACGGCGCTCATTTTCACCGACGACGAAGGCGGCGGTCTCTTCGATCACGTCGCGCCACCGAAGGGCTGCGCAGCGACAGCGGAAGAGACTGGAGACTGGCAGCAGCTCGGCGTCCGCGTCCCGTTCATCGTGGTGTCGCCCTACGCCAAGAGGCATTTCGTTTCCCACACGAACCGTGAGCACACCTCGATCTTGCGGTTCATTGAGTTGCTCCACAACGTGCCCGCACTCAGTGCACGCGACGCCAATGCAGACGCCCTCCTCGAGTTTTTCGATTTCACCAAGCCGCAACCGAACGCGGGCGACCCTCCTGCATCGGGAACTGCCGGCTGCCCGACGGTGACGAACGATGATCGCCCGGGCGAAGGTGACTGAACATCGAACGTAGCGTCTTTGGGTGACAGCGGTGGTTGAACGGAAGCGCTCGTGCCGACGTCTAAACCGCATGAGCCAGAACCTCAGAAGGAGATACCGAGTGATGTCGTTTTTGCGCGTGGGGTGTGTTGCAGCCTTGGGGTCAATTTTGTCGGCCTGCGTCATCGTGACCGAAACCGGCACAGGCACAGGATCGGATGGTGGCGTCAGCGGCGACGCCGCGGTGGTCGACTCGACCGAAGCGTGCGGCGTCAACGGAGTTGACGATACACGTGCGACTTCGCGCGCGTTCTTGCTCGGCGGCGGCGTCAACGCCTGCGTCGGTACTGCTGAGGACGTGGACTACTACGAATTCACCGCACCTTCAGACAACTCTGGCGGCTACGTCTCGATCGAAGTCGACAACGTGAGCGACAACGGAGCCATCTCGTTCACAGTCGAGAGTGGCGAGAATGACGTGGTCATCTTCGACAACAGCGCGCTCGATGCCGCGTCAATCACGGGATTCATCGGCGTCGTGCCTGGCGAGAAATACCGCGTCGCTGTGCGAAACTACGTGGGTTTCGCGACCGCGTTCAAATACCGGCTGAAGCTTGACTACACGCGTATCAACGACAGCTACGAGCCCAACGACAAACGCGACGACGCGAAAGCCATCACCATTGGCACCGCCGTCAACGCGTACATGTGGAAGGGCTTCGGCGAGAGCACAAAGTGGGATGACTGGTACAAGGTCACGCTCGCTGCAGGCAACGCGAGCATCAACGTCACAAATGTGCCTACCGACGTTGCGATTATCACGGACCTCGTCACGGCCGACGGAACGCTCGTCGTTTCGCGCACCAGCACGAATGAAGGCGCAGCGGTAACCCTCACACCAACCCTGGTTACGGCGGGCACGTACTACGTACGAGTCGGCACCTCGTCGTACCCAATCATCGAGAGCCGCGGCCTGACGTACCCCGACTCGTTCACGCGGGCGTACGCACTCACTATTTCGCAATAAGCAACGAGACACACGAGAAAGGGCGCGACTCGGAAGCGAGCGCGCCCTTTCTGTATTCGTACCTTGCTCAGTTACTCTTTCGCGTCGCCTCGCGCGAAAATGCTGGCGACGAAGTTCAGCACGTCGGATGCGCTGACCTCGTTGTAGCCAAAGTTCTTCATGAGGCGCGACTTGATGATGTCGATCTTCTCTTGGGTGTTCTTGTCGACGACCGCGCTCACGAGTGTCTTGAGCTTGATCGAGTCTTTCTGATCCTCAAACAGCTTGAGTTCGAGCGCGCGCCGCAACCGATCGTTGGTCGTCCACTCGAACCTTCGTCCGTCGACGGCGAGTGCGCCGATGAAGTTCATGATTTCGCGTCGGAAATCTTCTTTACGGTTGTCGGGGATGTCGATCTTCTCTTCGATCGAACGCATCAAGCGCTCATCCGGCTCTTCGTCCTGGCCGGTGTAACGATTCCGCACGCGCTCTTTGAGCGTGAACGCCTTGATGTTGTCGATGTAGTTGCCGCACAGCTTGCCAATGGCCTCTTCGTCGGCCGAGATCGCGCGCTGCACCTCGTTCTTGACGATCTCTTCGTACTCGCGCTTCACGATGCCAATGATCTCTTGGTAGCGCTTGCGCGTCTCGTCGTTCGACAGAAGTGAGTGGTGCTTCAGACCCTTTTCGAGTTCGTTCAACACCATGAAGGGATTGATCGAGCCTTCGCCCGCATCGTTGACGAGGGCGTTGGAGATTTTGTCCTGGATGTAACGTGGGCTGATCCCTTCCATGCCCTCACGCCTTGACTCCTTGCGAAGCTCTTTCACGGTGTCTTGCGTATAGCCGGGCAGAACCTTGCCGTCGTAGAGCTTCATTTTCTGCATCAGCGACAAGTTGTGCTTCTTCGGATCTTCGAGGCGCGTGAGGACCGCCCACATCGCCGCCACCTCCATGGTGTGCGGCGCAATGTGGCGATTCTTTACCTTGGTGGCGTTGAAGTCTTTCTCGTAGATGCGGACTTCTTCGCTGAGCTTCGTGATGTAGGGGATGTCGATCTTGATCGTGCGATCGCGCAAGGCTTCCATGAATTCGTTGTTCAGGAGCTTCTTGTATTCGGCCTCGTTCGTGTGACCGAGAATGACCTCGTCGATGTCGGTCTGCGCGAATTTCTTGGGCTTGATGCGATGCTCTTGGGAGGCGCCGAGAAGATCGTAAAGAAAGGCGACATCGAGCTTCAGCACTTCGATGAACTCGACAACGCCGCGATTGGCGATATTGAACTCGCCATCGAAATTGAACGCGCGGGGATCAGAATCAGATCCGTATTCGGCAATCTTGCGATAGTTGATATCGCCCGTGAGCTCGGTCGAGTCTTGGTTCTTCTCGTCTTTCGGTTGGAACGTACCGATGCCAACGCGATCTTTTTCGGAAAGAATGAGACGCCGAACGCGGATGTGGTTGTTGATCATCAAGGACCAGTCGCCGTCGTACTTGATCATCAAGTGCTTGAAGATGAAGCGGCTCGCGGGGTCGAGATCACCGTCGATACGCACCGTGAATTTCTCGTTGCCTAGACGAAGATCCTCGAGCGCTCTCGTTCGCCACTCTTCGGGGATGAGCCGGAGGGGCTCTTCATTCATTGGGCTCGGGAAGCGATCGGTGTCGGTTCCGGCAAGGCCGGTGTCCTGCAGGTTGACCCAATCAAAGCTGTAGAGCGCACCTTCACCGGTCCGTGAGTACGCTTCGACACCTTGCTTGATCAAGCGGGCGATGGTGCTCTTTGACGAACCGACGGGACCGTGAAGCAGAATGACGCGCTTCTCAGGACCGTAACCTTCGGACGCCGCTTTCAGCACATGGACGAGCCGCATGAGCGGAATGTCGAGACCGAAGATCGCGTTCGCGCCACCGCTCTGCTCGTCCTTGAAGAAATTGTACCGAATGAGTTTCTTTTTATTGTCGATGTACTCTTCGGTGCCGTACCCGATGATCATGTCGTAGAGCCGCTGGTACGCATTGCGCGTGACGTCCGGCTTCTCGCGCACGAGCTGCAGGTACTCCT
>CAMBEV010000135.1 GCA_945865595.1 Nannocystis exedens
AACGCTTTCCAGCGAATTCCTGCGTCCGCTCCACTGGCTCCGCGACAGGATGGCCGGAACCGACCTGCGGGCAGCCGTCGTGTACGGAGGGCAGGACCGCCAGCGGCGGACGGGCGGTGAAGTGGTTGGGTGGCGCGCCGTCGAGGCGTGGATTCTGGAGACGTAGTCTCAGGGGACTCAGCTCAACTCCAGCATCCGGTCGATCGGCAAGCGCGCTCGCGCAATCAACGCGTCCGGCATCTCAAGCGCAGGCGTCAAATCGCGCAGACACAGGTACAATTTCTCAAGCGTGTTCATCTTCATGTAAGGGCAGTCGTTGCACGCGCAGTTCGCTTCTGGCGGAGCCGGGATGAACACCTTCTCGGGCGCCTTCTTCTGCATTTGATGCAAGATTCCCGCTTCGGTTGCCACGATGAACTCGCGCTTCGGGCTCGAGACTGCGTAGTTCAGAAGCGCAGTCGTTGACCCGATGAAGTGCGCGTGTTTGAGCACGGGCTCTTCGCACTCAGGGTGCGCGATGACTTCGGCATCGGGGTGGCGGGTCGTCAAGCCGATTAACTTTCGCTCGCTGAACGTCTCGTGGACGATGCAGCTGCCTTGCCAATGCACCATCTTGCGGCCGGTTTTCTTTTCGAGGTAGCGGCCGAGGTTCTTGTCCGGCGCGAAGAGAATGGTCTTGTCTTGCGGAATGCTCGCGACAATTTTCTCAGCGTTGGACGAGGTGCAGATGATATCGGAAAGCGCCTTTACCTCTGCCGAACAATTGATGTACGTGATCGACACCGCGCCCGGGTGCATCGCACGCCATGCCGCAAATTTGTCGGCGGGGCAACCATCCGCGAGTGAGCAGCCGGCGGCCATGTCAGGCACGACGACGGTACGCTTCGGGTTCAGAATCTTTGCGGTCTCCGCCATGAAGTGCACGCCCGCAAAACAGATCACGTCAGCTTCAGTTTTCTTTGCGGCCTGGGCGAGCGCGAGTGAGTCCCCCAGAAAGTCGGCGAGGTCCTGAATCTCTCCCTCTTGGTAATAGTGGGCGAGGATGATCGCGTTGCGCTCCTTCTTGAGCCGGGTGATCGCTTCGTGAAGGTCAAGCGACGGATCGATAGCGTCGACGCGGCGTGGCGTGCCAGCGAGCGGGAGGGACATGTTCTAAGCGTAGCGCGTTTGGGCGACGGTTTGCTCAAGTGCGATTGTGCTACACGCCATGCGTCGACAAGACGTCGGCATCGTAGGGGAGTTATCATGTCAATAAAATTGATGGTTCTGGGCATGGCGGTTCTCTCGGGCTGCGCCTTGCCAGCAAGCGAGGTCGACGCTGACTCCGAATCGCTCAGTGCTAAGTCAGCGCCATTCGGAGCACTCGAGGGACATGGTCAGCGCTCGAGCAACCTGATTCATGTCACCGTCGACGCGAGGGCGCTTTCCGCCACGGAGCGCCTGAGGATCAAGTCGATGAGCGTGCGCGTGACGGGCGCCGCGCAGGTTGTCGACTATACCTACCCGATCAGTACTCAACTCCTGGACGGCGAGACGCGGTTTCCTTACTACCCGGGCATTGACCATGGGGTTGTCGTGTTTCGAGTGGGCGTGAATGACGTCAACGGAACAGAGCTTTCATGGACAGGCTCGCTTGCCGTGACCGCGGCGCCGCATCCCGATAACGTTGCCCCTCATGGTTGGTGAGGCTCTCGTTCGTCGGGTTCGTCAGGTTCCAGGTCGCGTCCACTCCGTTGCGACGCTGATGGCGCGCGATGGCCTGTGGCGGCGCACGAGTCCGCGCGGCATGGTTGTGCTCGCCCAGACGCTTGCCAAGCAGGCGATGAACCCGACGCTCATTTACAAAATTCACGCCGCCAACAGTCCGAACCACCCGGCGATCATCTGGCGAGGCACCGCACTTCGTTACGCAGAGGTCGACGCCCACATGGATGCCTTGGCCTCGTGGCTCAACGCACATGGCATCGCGAAAGGCGATCGCGTGATGCTCTTCATGCGTAACCGGCCCGAGTACATCGTCGTGCAGGGTGCAACAACACGCGCAGGCTGCGGATCCGTCAATGCGTCGTGGCGCTCGACGCCAGCTGAGCTGGAGTACCTGCTCACGAACTCGCAGGCGAAGGCCGTGTTCTTTGAGGCGAGCCTGCTGCCGACGATCGACGCTGTGCGGGCGTCGTGTCCGTGGGTACTCCACTGGGTGTGCCTCGATCGCGAAGAAATAAACTGTGACAGTTACGAATCGATTCGAGCGCATGGCGGCGGCTACGTGATCGAGAAGGGAAGCGACGAAGACGCGGCGGTTTTCATCTACACCTCGGGGACGACCGGCAAGCCAAAGGGCGCCGTGCGCAAGTTCCCGCGCGATGCAGTCTTCGGTGCACTCCAGTTCATTGCCGAGACGCCGATGTCTTGCAACGACGTGCATTTGGTCACGTGTCCGCTCTATCACTCGACCGCGTTTGGGTTCAGCTCGTTCACGCAGCTCTTGGGTGGCTCGGTCGTGATCATGGATGAGTTCAAGCCGGAAGCGTTTCTCAAGTTGGTTGAGAAGCATCGTGTGACGACCACGGCGCTCGTACCGACGATGCTGCATCGTATCCTTTCACTCGGGAAAGACGTGCTTGGTCGCTATGACACGTCGACGCTCCGCGTGATTTTTACAGGGGGTGCGCCTCTACCAGGCCCGCTCGGTCAAGCGGTAATGGACCACTTCGGCGACGTGCTGTTCAATTTTTACGGTGCGACCGAGGTCGGTCTGGTCACGCTTGCGAAGCCCGAAGACCTGCGCAGAGAGCCAACGACGATTGGCCGCGTGCTGCCCGGAAATGAAGTCATGCTTCTTGACGATAATGGTAACGTTGTTCCGCAAGGTCAAGTGGGTGAACTTTTCGTTCGGAATGGAACGCTGGTCGAGGGCTACCACAATGACACCGCCGGAACGCAAGCCAGCATGCGCGACGGCTTCTTCAGCGTGGGCGATCTCGCGCGCTGCGATGCCCAAGGGCGCTACTTTATCGAGGGCCGCAAGCGCGACATGGTGATCTCTGGCGGCGTGAACGTCTATCCCGCTGAGGTCGAGGGCGCACTCGAGCGTCATCCCGCGATCGCTGAAGTGGCGGTGGTGGGCGTGCCTGATCAGGAGTGGGGCGAGCGCGTGCGTGCGTTCGTGGTCGTGCGCGAGAATTCGCAACTGACAGCGGACGATTTGAAGGTCTGGTGTCGCACTGAGCTCGCAGGCCCGAAGGTGCCGCGCGACTTTGTCTTCCTCGAGGCGCTCCCGCGCAATCCGACCGGCAAAGTGCTCAAGCGCGAGTTGCGCGATTTGAAGCCGTAATCGCGTTGGGCTTGCGAAGCACCGTGGCCGCGCTAATAACGTAGGGACATGCGTTACGTGTCAGCAGCCTTACTCTTTGTCGCCGGTAGCTCCGCCACCTTCGCCTGCGGGAGCGAAGTCGTCGAAAACCGGTTCGGGTCCGATGGTGGCGCAAGTGCCACGGGCGAGCTGCCCGACACCGGACCGCAACTCGGCGGTGAGCCGACCGAGGAAGACACGGCGTGCAAGAAGATGGACCTTGTGTTCGTGATCGACGACTCAGGTTCAATGGGGCAAGAGCAGTCGAACCTCAAGGCGAACTTTCCGAAGTTCGTGCAGGTCATCAACAAATTTACGACCAAGAGTGGCGACCCGATCGACTATCGCCTTGCCGTGACAACGACCGGCGTCACCGCAACCATCCAGACCTCCTTTGGTGGAATGTCGCAGGTTGGAGCGGACGGCAAGTTTGTCAAGGCGTCCGGCATGTCGCGGCCCTGGCTCGAGCGCACCGATGCCAACATGACGACTTTGTTTCAGTCGATGGCAAGTGTCGGTACCTCTGGGCCATCGTACGAGATGCCTCTCGAAGCGAGCCGATTGGCGCTCCGAGAGCGCTTGAAGGACAACAACAAGGGCTTCTTGCGCGACGACGCGCTGCTTGGCATCGTTTACCTCACCGACGAAGAAGACTGCTCGACGACATCAAGAAACATCGCGCAGTCATCGACGATCGGGGGAAATTGCATTGGCGCCCAAGAGGCGACGACAAAGTACGTCAGCTTCTTTGATACCTTGAAGCAGGGACGCGAGCGTTGGGCCACCGCGGTGATTGCGGGTCCGACCGATTGTAGTTCGAGTTTCGGTAGCGCGGCCGAGGCGCCACGCCTCAAATCGTTCGTCGCCGAAGTGGGTAAGACGGCGGTGTTTAGCTCAATCTGCAGCGGCGATCTCTCGGGCGCGCTCACGAAGGCACTCGAGACGTTCGATGCGGCTTGCCAGAATTTTGCTGCTCCACGCTGACTCATTCAGCCTGCGAGCCGTGCGACTGTGACCACTTGAAAGCCGAGCAGCTCGGGCCACGCTTGGCAAACGCGCGCCTCGGTGGGCTCGACGAAGCGTGAGTACACCTGGAAGAGCTTCGACTCGCCGAGCGACAAATGTTCGCCTTGGTCAACATTCTTGTCGAACAGCTTACGCAGCGCCGGAGCCATCGACTGGACCAGCGACGGTGTGCACGAGTCGCCTTGCACTTGCAGGCCGACGTAGCGCAGAAGCTCGCGAATCGTGCGACGCGTGTAGAAGCGCAGGTGCGTGCGGTCGTAGAGGCCCGACCACGCGTAGTCGAACGACCCGGCGAGGGTGCGCAACCGATTGTACCAAACACCGTAGTTGGGCACCGAAATGACCCAGGCCGCGGTACGAAGCGCGGGAGCGTTCACGAGCTCGCGTAAGAACAGCACCGGGTCCGGTACGTGTTCGAGTACGTCAGAGAGAATGATCGCATCGAACGAATCGCCCTTGGCCTTGGCGAGATAACTAGCGGCGTCGCCGTGGTGCAGGTTGTCAAACACTTCGCGCGCCAGGTTCGCCGCGTGCTCGTTTGGCTCGACGCCCACCAGATGCGTGCGCGGATGCCGCCCTCGAATCGCGCGTGCGTTTGCTCCTGCGCCGCAGCCGACGTCGAGAATGCGCGCGTCCGGCCTGGCGCTCAAAACGTAACGGCCGAGTAACGAAAGCAGGACCTCGTTGGGCCTCTCAAGGTACGAGTACGAGGTTTGCTGCAGATCGAGGGGAAAGCGCGTTGACGATAGGGGCACGATGCCCTGTCTAATCGCTCTTTTGCGCACCCGCCAGCTTGACTCCTGGGCGCGCTCGGCGCGTCATGTGGCGAATGGCCGAGACGCTATTTTCCAAGATTGTGCGAGGCGAGTTGGCTTGCCACAAAGTGTACGAGGACGATCTCGTCCTCGCGTTCCTCGACATTGGCCCGCTCAGTCGTGGTCACGTCCTTGTGATTCCGAAAGAACCAGCGGTCACGCTCGACGCGCTGAGTGACGAGTCGTCAGCGGCGATCGGCCGCGTTCTTCCGAGGTTGTGCCGAGCGGTGAAAAAAGTAACAGGATGCGATCAATATAACGTCCTGCAAAACAACGGGCCGCTTGCGCACCAAGCGGTGTTCCACGTGCACTTTCACATCATTCCGAAGCCAAACGACGACGAAGGCCTCGGCGTCGAGTGGCCGTCTCACCGACTCGACTCGGCGTCTGCGCCTGGCCTTGCGGCCGAGATTGCCGCGGCCTTTGAGGTTGTTCCTGTTTCAGGCTGAGGTCATGCAATGAGTGGCTGGGCGATTTACCAAGCGACGAAGAAGAAGCACGACTTCTTCTTCAATACGTACGTCATGCGTCCGATTGCCGCGTACGTGGTTGCGTGGGTCGCGCCGACGGGCATCACGCCGAATCAAGTCACGCTAGCCAGTCAGATCGTCTTCGTCGGAGCGGCCGCAGCACTCATCGCGCTGCCTTCCTACGCGGGCGGCCTCCTCGCGGTCGGCCTGATTCAGCTCAGCTATTGCTTCGACTGTGTCGACGGCATGCTCGCGCGCCACAAAAAAATCGCGTCGAAAACCGGACACCTGTTCGACTTCTTCACTGACGAGTCGAAGGCGCTCATGCTCGTCGCGGGTACTGCGATAAGGCTCTTTCGCACGGGCGGATGGGGCTACGACGCTCGAGAGTGGCAGGCGCTCGATTATCGCTATTTACTCGCGGGCATTGTCGGTGTCTTTGCGGTCGCATCGGCAACTTCGTTGACGAACTTTGTGCGTCGCCCCGAGTTGAGCGGTCGAGAGCAGCAAGTCGAGGCCCACTACGAAACGGTCGGTCCAGAGAAACCGAAGAGCCTCGTCGGTAAGGGCGCAGCGTTGGTGTTCGGCGTATTCAGGCTTGTGGCGCACTACCCTAGCCACATCGTGATCGTGGCCGCGCTGGGTTGCTTCGACCTGTTCTTCTGGGTGTACGCGGCGCTCCATGTTCTCTACCTGGGTCGTGGGTGGCTCGGCTTGTTCATGCGTTTTGGCGTACGCGGCGAATAGAAAGTAACTGCTCGTTACCGGCCCCGCGCTTGACGCCGCCCATGGCAGCGCCCATACGGATGGGATCCCATGTAGGTCATGGGAGCATGTCGGGCATGGGTAGCAAAATGTTTAATCAATTCAGCATGTTACGCTCATGTCGCGTTGTGGGCGTGGTACTCGCGGGCTCCGTTCTGGGGGCGCCCGCAGGCTGCTCCGATGCGCCTCCTGAGGGCGACGAGTCATCGTCCAGCGCGACGACCACGCAGATTTTTGCAGTCACGTCGCTTGCGCAAGGCGCGAGCAAGACGGGTGTGTACACGGCGACGGCTGCCGGCGAGCTCACCTTCCGCACCACAGGCACCGGTGACGCGGACCTCTTTATCAAGAAGGGTTCAGCTCCGACGCGATCGATCTACGACGCGAAGTCCGATGGCGCGACGTCGGCCGAGTCGATCAAGATCACCGTTGCGGCGGGCGACAAGATTTACTTCCTCGTCTACGGCTACAAAGCCTCAACCGTGAGTCTCTCGGTCGACGCAACCGGCCCCGTTCTCAGCACGACGGTCGAATTGTTCGCGACGACGTCGATCGCGCAGGCATCGAGCAAGACTGGCGTCTACACGGCCACAGCAGCGGGCGAGCTCACCTTCCGAACGACCGGCACCGGCGATGTCGACCTCTTCTTGAAGAAGGGCTCTGCACCCTCACGCACAACCTACGACGCGAAGGGCGACGGCTACACGTCGAGCGAGACCGTCAAGATCACGGTCGCAGCCGGCGATAAGGTCTACTTCCTTGTCTATGGCTACAAAGCCTCGACCGCGAACCTCGTGGTCGATGTGCCCGGCGTCGCATCGCCTTATGCAAACACGCTGTCGCTCGCGAGCACGGCGGATGCCGCCGCGTTCACGGCATTCTCGACTTCCGGTGGTGGTCTCAGCACCTCGGGACGGTCAATGAAGTTTCTCATCGACAACCGGACGCCGACCGCGCGCACAACGAACTTCATCAACGGCAACTACCGCGTGAGTGGCTCGACGCCTGACTACGCGAAGTACCACTACAACTTTGCGCAACGTCGCTACAGCATTGGCGACAGCGTCTCGACCTTCAATGAGTCAACGTACTTTACCAACGCGAATCGGCGATTTTTCGCAGGTAACATTCAGACGTACAAGCTCGGTGACGCACAGACGCTCGTATACGCGATTCAGTTTTATCCCGACGACGTGATCGCCGAAGAAACGTTGCTCGACGCGCTCAAGACGGTGAAAGCGGCGTTCCAGGTTCCGAACGCGAAGCTCGTGTTTGTCGCCACCGGACCGCAGCAAACGTTCGCGCGCATCGGTGCCCAGGCGGCGTCGCTTGGCATCGATCTCATGACCATCGATCAGGTGCTCGGGAGCATCAAGTTCGTGGCGCTCAACACTGGCGAAGCGTGGGGCTACCTCCGCGTGTTTCCGACCGACGTGAATACCCTTCGTCCGACCGACATCCCCGTGTTCGGCGACCTGCCGCTCGACCTCTCAGTCGTCGCCGGGACAATCACCAAGGCCTATCAAGACATCAATTCGCACGTGAACCTCAAATCGAAGGAGCGCAACACGCCGAACATGGTGCTGCGCGACGCAGGTCCAAGCCACGCGCTGCTGAGTCAGTTTGCAAACCAACCGGTGCACTTCATCGTCACGAACGAAGGCTTTACGCTCGAAGCCACCACGTCTGCGATCATCGACCAGAAGTTGGCGGCGAAGCTTGCCGGACCTTGGGTTGCGCTTCCGGTTGCCGACGATACGCGCCTCCTCAGCTTCGACGAGATGTGCCCGACCGCATCGTCAAGTTGCTTTAGTTTCTCAAAGGCCTACGGCGGTAAATCGCAGGGACTCGGCTTCCTGGTTGGCTCCCTTGGCCGCATCACAACCGCCACCTCGGTGAGCGCGCCGTTCGGCTACGACCTCTCTCCGCATGGCTTCGGCATCCCCGTGAAATCGTATCGCGACTTCATGGCGGCTCCAGAAAACGCAACGCTCAAGACCAAGATCGAGGCGCTGGTTGCGGCTGAAAAAGGAGGCAACCTCTCGCCCGTGGATCGCAACGCAAAGGTCGCCGAAGTGCAGAGCCTTTTCTACTCGGGTCGGGTGCCCGGCACGCTTGTCGCCGATGTCAAAGCGCGCCTCGCTGTCGTCAATCCAGGCGTGGACAAGTTCAAGTTCAGGTCGAGCGCCACCTCTGAGGACGTTGCCAACTT
>CAMBEV010000136.1 GCA_945865595.1 Nannocystis exedens
AACGCGGAGTGGCACGATCATTCGAAGTCGAGCCGCCATTTAAGGTCGAGACCGAGGTTGCCAAGACTGGATGACTGGATGTCCGAGACGTTGTCGTAGGACGTCTGCACGCTGAACGTGCGCCCGAAGCGCCACTCGATGTTCGCGCGAATCTGGCGGTTGTCGGTCATGCCCATCGTGACGCTGCCTCGGATATCATTGTTAAGGCGCTTGCCGATGGTGATCTGCGGCTCGCTGCGACGGGTCCTGGAGGAGTAAGCGCTGCTGAAACTGAAATCGTCAACAATCGGAATGACTTCCTTGACGGCCTTATCGGCGCCTGTGGCTGTCCCCACGTAGTTGAGGGCGATGCTTGCGCCGACCGCCCCCACTGAGCTTGCAAGCTGCTGGTTGAGCTCCGCCCGCGTCATTCCAATGGCGAGGAGCAGCACGATGTCCTCTTTTGCAAGGTTAGGCTCACTTTCAAGGTCGATGCGCAGCGTGTTGGGCTCGCCGTAGGCGTGCAGCTTGATGCGATAGACGCCGTACCCCGTGCCACTGGTCGTCGAGAGCCCGGCCGCAGCGGAGGTCGTGCCTGCGTCGGAAGAACGTCGGTACTCGGTTGAGGCCAGGACATCGATGTTCGGCTCAATGCGGCTCGCATTGTCGAACCTCACGTGCCCCTGGCCGATGTCGAAGTCGCTCGCGCGAAAGTGAACCCGCCCATTATCGACCGTCTTAAGGCTGCCGCGCATGCCGTATCGTTGGTTGGTACCGGTGACATGCAGGAAATCGCTATCGATCCGGAGCGAAACATCGGCAAGGTTGTTACGAATAACGAAGGGTTGTGCGGAGCGGACGCGAACGTCGAACGCCATGCTGTCCTGCGCGGGATCGTAGTGGTCGACAACGGTGCGCTTTGCGAGGCCAATTTCTGGCGTGAGGTTGACGGGTTTCGTGTACTCGAACGACGTGACGTCAACGGTGCCCGAGAGTTCGGGTAGCATACGGATGCCTTTTGATGCTGCACCCCAGTCCCACTTAACGCCCAAGTCTGCGTTGAACGAGAGGGCGATGCCAGCTTGCGGATTGAGGCGTATGTTGACCAACTTGGCAGAGGCGTCGAGCGTGGCTTTGCGGAAGCCGCTCATCGGAACGACCGCAGAGGCGTCAACGGTGCCGGCGCCCATTCGGGCCTTAAACGTAGCGGTGACCTCGCTGGACGTCGCTCTCACATCGGCGAACATCCGCGTGAGCGGTGCGGGCAGCCCCTTTACGGCGGCCTCGCCGTCGCGCAAGGAGAGCCGCCCGTCAAAGCTGGGGTTCTCAACGGATCCCGTGACGGCGATACGCCCTTGCACCGTCCCTTGCGCGCGCTCAATTGAGGGCGAAAGGCGAGCAAACATCTTAAGGTCCATCGGTTCGAGCGAAGCGACGAAGTTGACGTTCGCGCCCTTGCCTTTCGACACGCCGGATGCGTCGCCGGTAATGGCGAAGGCTCCCGTGGCGCCGGCGTTTGCGGTTGCAAGCTTCACTTGAACTGGGGCAGGAAGAACGACTCGGTCGTTGGCGAGTTCGATCCACTGTCCGAGCGCCGGGATTGTCACGGTGTTCCCGTTTGTCGAAACCGTCAGCCGCTCGGGCCACACTTTGATCTTCGCGTGCGGCAAATCACCTTGACGGTATTGTTCAATCACGACGTCGCCCCAGGCCCTGCCTGCGAGGTTCGGCCCGTCGCCAGAGGTCGCAAGCGCACGATAGAGGGGCTTTAGCTCGAGCCCGCGAAAGCCGAGTTTCCCCCTGATTTCGGCGCGCGGCTCTCTCGAGACGACGAGGTTGGTCGCCGTGACCTGGTTGCCAAGAAAATTTCCGTTGATGGTGAACGAGCCCTTGGACCGTTGGTCCTTTAGGTAAGCTGCTTTCTCAAATGGCCTTCCGATCGGTGCCCCGCAAGCCGTGCGGCCAGCTACTACACCAGGCTCGACTACCTGGTGCATGTCGACGCGGAAGTCCGAGCGCGGGAGTGCGACGTTGCGGACACGCAGTGAGTCAAGGCGCACTTCGGTCTGAACGTCGAGGCCAGGGCTCTTGCTGAACTCGTCCATGTCGCCCTTCACGTGGATCGTCGCCGAAGCGATGCCCTCGAGATTCTCAGCCTCCTCGCCCAGCGATTTTTGTAACGTGTTGAGTTGCGAAACAAGAATTCCGTCTGCGCTTGCGGTGCCGCTGATTCGGCCGCGTCGAAACAGCGCCGAGCCGACGATCGTTCCGCGGGTGCCTTGGCTGCCCTGTTTGTAGAGGGCGAATGAGTGCACATCGATGTCCGCACCTGCAAGGCCCCGGGCGCGATCGAACCAGTTCATGTCAAAGTCAGCCTCGCCCGTCGTGAATCGCTCACCGATGAGCGCAAGCTCAGCAAATCGGGTCCGCGCGCGGATGGAGACGTACCCACCTCCGCATCGGTCCTCCGCGCCGCCGAGCGAAAGATGTAAATTTGCTGAACCATTGATGCGACCATGAATGTCCGCAAAGCGAGGGTCTTCTGCCACGGCCGGAAACATGCCGAGAAAGTCGTGAAGCTCGAAGCCGCGAGGCTCGATGAGCGCGTCGACCAAAAATCCGCTCCCGGCTCGTCCGAGGTCGAGCACGGCGCTAGGGACCTCGTATCGGCTGCGTGGCTTAAGTTCGCCGCGTTCGCCTGAGATGCCAAAAATCTCGACCCGTGAGCGATCCAGGTCGATTTTCACGCGCGCTGGATGGCCGTTGCTTCCTGCGAGATCGCCTAACGCAATGTCGGCGATTTTGAAGCCCTTGAGCGCACTGACGTCGCCCGTGAGTGTTGGGTTGGAGAACGAGCCGGTGAGGCTGAACCCCACCTGAGCAACGCCCGCGAGCGGCAACGTACCAATGGGTGAAATATCCCCCAGGTCAATCTTGGCGTCGTTCACATCGATGAACGCGGCGTTGTTGAAGCCGATGTGAATCGCGGCTCCTCGAACGGCCGAATTGCCAGCGGTGAGGTTGGTGTTCAAAAACTTGAGCGTCGTGGGTGTGATGGAGAGCTTGGATTGAAGGTTTGCGTTTGCGACGCCGACGATCCGCTGATGGGTAAGATCGTTTGCGGGGCGGTCGAAGACAGCAAAGTTCTTAGACGTCGCGGAGAACTCTCCGTCTAGCTGCAGCGGCGCAAGCGTTCCGCTGATGAGGCTCGTGCGAAGTTGGGTCACGTCCCAAGCGACCCACGAGTTGGGGTGAACACCAAGGTCGCGCATCAGCGTGGTGAAGTTGATGTTGTCGGCTTCGAGCTTACCGGCGAAGGGAACTTTGTCCGCGAACGGTTCGATGTGAGCTTCGCGAATGATCGCCATACCGTCTGCGATCCCGATGCGCGTTTCGGTCGTCAAAATGCGACTCTTGATGATCGAAATCCGGCTCTCGAGAGTCTTGGCGAGTCGGTACTTACCAAGACTCAAATCGCGCCCCGTCACGGTTCCCTCAAGGTTGGGCAACTGCATGTCGGGCGACCACTCACCTTCGAGGTCCACACCAAGCCAGCCATCGGTCGACAGCGATGGGACGAAACGACTCAGAAGACTGACCGGCGCGCGGGCCTTGACGTGACCCCGCACGAGCGGCGGGAGCTTCTCCTCGCCGCGCGGAAGTGTAAGGGTCAGGCGACTGATCAGCAGTTCAACGCGGCGCTTGTCGTCGCTCGCGGTCGGACATTCTGATGTCGTATCTGCGTTCGGGTCGAGGTCGACGGCGCCAAGGACGCTCAGTCGATAAATGTTCAACTGCGGATACGAAAGGCGAGCTCTCAGGTCGACGGCGCAAAGGACATCGTCGTCGGTTGCATCGCCTCCGGTCGCCTCCAGCGACTTGCGCGCTCGCGAAATGTCGGCGCGACCCATTTGCAGACCGACGTCAATTCGCTGCGGCCGCCCAGGAAAATCTTCGGTGATGAGATCGAGGTCGACCGCTGTCAGTTCTGTGTGCATCCCGTCAACGTCGAGGTGGATCGTGGCGTTGCTTACCGATAGGCCACCGATCGGGAGGCGAATCTCGTTGCTCTTCGCCTTGGGCAAGGCGAGCGCGAGGTTGACGACCTTTCCGTCCTTAACGCTCACCTCGACATGTGGTGTATCGATCTCGAGCTGATCGATCGTCAATTTGCCTGACAATAGAGAAAACAAGCGAGGGTGCATGCGCACACGCCGAGCCGTCAGAAACGGCGACGGCCGGTCGCTCGAGTCTACTCGTACGTTCACAAGCTCGACGGCCAGTGGCCATAAGCTCACGCCCATGTCGTACCGGGCCGAAATCCCCAAGTGGGCGACCGCTTCCGCTGTGATCGTTGCGATCTGGTGCCGTACCGCTGGCACTCTGAGGATCAGCGCGAGCAAGAGGGGAACAAGGCCCAGCCCCGCGAAAAAGAAGCAAAAAACGCGCGCAAAGACGCGGCCATAAGCCCGTTTCGGCTTCGGCCTTGGAGGCAGCTCCAGCAAGGTCTCACGCGACGTCAAAGTCTTCGCCGCAGTGTACCTGTAACCCCGCGGTATTGCGCTATACGGGGCGGTCCATGCGTCGGCGTTCCATCGGTGTCCTTTCCGTCGAGGAGCTTTTTGCGTTGCGCCTCGATCGTGTCGAGTCGTGCTCGCCGAGTGCAGTTATCGAAGCGCTCGAGGCCTATGTCGGAGACGAACGAAAGGCGCTCCTGCAGCAAGTGCTCGCAGCGCGGCTGGGTAGCGTCTCGGTTCTCTTTGACCAGCCGTACGATCCACACAATGGCGCAGCCGTGATGCGCTCTGCCGAGGCGTTCGGCATTCAGCATCTTCACGTTCTCGAACGCGCGGGGACGCCATTTCTCGCTGCGAATTCGGTGACGCGAGGCGCGAGCAAGTGGATTGACTTGCACTGCCACGGGTCGATTTCAGAAGCACTCGCCGCCGTGCGTTCCACGGGCCAAACGCTGGTTGCGGCGGTTGCGGATGGCGAGCTCGAGCCTGAGGCCCTGGCCCAAGTCGAGCGGGTTTGCATCGTTTTGGGCAATGAGCGCGAGGGGATTCGGCCCGAGCTGCTCGCCTGCTGCGATAGGACCGTGCGTGTGCCGATGCGTGGCTTCGTGGAGAGTCTCAACGTGAGCGTGACTGGTGCCATCTTGATGCACGCCGCCACGCGCGGCCGCGCCGGCGACCTGTCCGATGAGGACCGCATGCGGGTGTATGCGCGCGGCCTCTACTTCTCGCTCAGGTCAGCCGACAAGATTCTTGACGTTCTTGGCCTTGGGCCCTCTGTTTCACGCGTTCCCGATCAGCGCGAGCGGTAAATGCTCACGATGGGCACGTCGTCATGCTGCACGACGTAGACAGGTGCGGCCGTGCCGTAAGCGACCCACGCTTGGTAGTCGACCTCGGCCATGTGGAGCTCGTGCTGCACAAGGGCAAACTGGGCGTCGCCTGGCGAACCCACGCCACGGAGATCAGGTCGCACACGCTTTTCGTCCGACATGCGACTCCACGCATCCCCCGCGGTATCGTGAATGAACACATTCGAGTTGGGCGGCGCGTTCTTCTCGAGATATTCGGCATTCGCATTTTGGGTTGTGTATCCCCAAAACTGACGATTGAGACCCATCGTTGCGCCGCCGCGAACGCCACCGATCAGAGGCACGTAAGTCGACAAGCCAAACGGATGCGAATGCGCCGTCACAAGCAACGGAGCGACGAGCACGCTCGCAGCGAGGCCTACGACAAGCGCAAGGTGCCCTCTTCGACTGCTCCCTGCAAACCTCTTGGCAACCGTGTTGGTGACGATATCAAAGCCGCGACCCGCGAAGAGGCAAAGCACGGGATACGCGGTCATCCAATGCTTCGTACCCCCAAAAATGGGGGTCTTCGGCAGCAACCACGGGCCGACGGCCGCGCAAAACGCGACTGCAAGCAGCAGGTCAATTTGCAAGCGATCGGGACGCGCAGGCGCCTTCCACGGCAAGGCAGCGAGCAAACGCTTCACTCCATTGATGAGCCTGTCGAGCGCGCCCGTGAAGAACAAGAGGAGCGTCACCGTCGGTACCGTCGCCGCAATCATCACGGGCATGTATCCGCGTGGAGAGGGCGCCGAAAAGTAGTTACGCCCCAAAAACTCCATATTATAATAATCGTGATTCACGTGGAATGCGACGTATTGCTGTAAACGAACGATGGTGTCGTTCCATATCCAGGGCCACGTCGCATAAAAGACGAGTGGGCCGACCGTTAGCATCGCGAACACGTTGGCCGGTAGCGGCAAGAGGCCCTTCGAGAGCCCAGCGCGCGCTTCACGCAAGCGAATGAAGAGCGCGTGAGGCACAATCACGAGCGGCAAGATCCACGCGTTGTGCTTCGTGTTCAGCGTGAGCCCGTAGACGACGCCAAGCACGATTGACCGCACAAAACTCGGGCTCTCGGCGCTTCGGTAGTACGCGTATAGGGTCCCCATCCACATGCAGACGATGGCCATGTCAAAGCACGCAAGGTGCGCGTGGTAAAAGACGCTTGGCATCAAGCCAAGCAAGAGCGCCGCGATGACCCCCGCCTGCTTCGAGAACGCGCGCGCACCGAAGAGGTACGTGATCCAAAGCGCAAGTCCGCTCAGCACCATGGTCGGAAAGCGGAACGCGGTACTCATGTCTGAGAAGACATGCAGCTTATCGAAGAACACCATCTTCGATATCGCAAATAGGCTCTTGATGAACGCAGGGTGCTCGTGGTTCGCCGACCAGACGCTATCGATCGCCTGCTGCGTCATCGCGCTCGCGGGGCGTTGCGTCAGGAGTCGGAACCAGCGCGCGTACTCGTTCGCGGCAGAAAAATAGAAGCCCTCATCACGCGCAAATCCAAGGTTCCGTGCGGTTGCGAGCAACCATGCAACGTAGCCAGTGGCGATGCCCGCGCCCGTGAGCTGATCGCGCCACGTAATTTTTTGGCTCATGGCACACCTCGCGTGGTCGCTTCGAAGCAATAGGCGCGTCGGCCGGCCGCTTGGGAGGTGAGCGCAAATTCGATATTGGACTTTTGAGGAAATCCGTTCGTTGGAAACCGAAATTCCTTCCAAGCCTGACCGTCAACATGAGTATCGCGTCCAACGAGTTCGTCGTTCACCCTCGCTTCGAGGACGATCGGCGCACCGTCGAGATTACGCTCGTGCTCAGCATAGAGGCCGTGATGACCGACAAGAAACTTGCCTATATCGACATCGCGAAAAACGACGCGAAGGGGCGCGCCTTCAGTGCCGGGTCGAACGAGAACGCACCGCCTCGGACGATAGGTCAGGTCGGCGATGACGGTGATGCCTGCGAGGGCGCCATTCTGGCAGCTGAAGCGTTCACCGGGAATTGCTGGGCCGAACCCGAGATTGCCGGTCTGTGTTCCGCCCTGAGCCAATTGACAATCGTGTTTGCCGGACGCCACGGTCACGTGCGACCGATCGAACAGGGTGAGGAGGTCGACCACGCGCGATTCGTAACTAGGGTTGGTGTGTATACGGACCGAGAGCTTGCCAAAGGTCTTTTCCGAAGCGACTGGCCAACTGGCTATTTCGGAGGCCCTTTCGCCGCGCACTGAGAGCTCAACGACATGCCGATAACGCTGGAAATCACCAGGCGCCATCCGCTCGATCGTTGCGACCTCTCGCCCAAATTCTGCGCGCGCTGTGGGTTCCGCCCAACGGGGGGCGATGATGACGCCGTCGCCTTCATTCGGCCCCTTGAGCGCATCGACAATCGCGCCCTTCGCCGCACGCCAATCGGCAGGTGCCACGCGCGAGTTTGCCTGTACGACGTGCGTCGTCGCCTCGATGAGGCCGATCGCCGGAATGGCCAGCGCAAACCACCATGCGCGGGACACGCCGCTCTTCGCTACGGCTTGGCCCGCTTGGCCCGCATGACCCTCGCTCGCTTCGCTTGTCACGACGCGCCGAAGCTACACTTCCATCGTGGCCCGGTAAAGGTAACCAGCCCGATAGACGACGGGATAGAGTGCTGAGCGATGTCAGGCTCGAGGTCGTCCTCCTACCCTGCTTGGTTCTTTTGGCTCGTTGCACTTCTTGCAACGGCGCCTGCGTGGATCGTCAAGCATCCGCCGTTGCAAGACATGCCGTTTCACCTGGCGACCTTGCGTATTTTGCATGACCACCAGAACCCAATTTACGGTCTCAGTGCCTTTTACGAGACGAGTCTCTTTCATACGCAATACTTGCTTTACTACCTTTGCGGGACGCTTCTCGCGTATCCGCTTGGGGTCTTCAAGGCCAACGTCGTTCTCATGTCGTTCTACCTCGGTGGCACGCCGCTTGCGCTTCGTTCGCTGCTCTCGTCCCTCAAAAAAGACGAGCGATTGTGCCTGTTTGTCTTGCCGCTGCTCGTGAGCACGATGTTCCGCATTGGCCTCTTGCCGTACTTGGTCGGTACGCCGCTCATGCTCTGGGCGCTCTCGGCGAGCGTGCGTTACTTCGAAGCGCCAAGCTTCAAGCGCGGGCTTGCGGTTGGCATCTTGGCTATTCTTGTTTTTTATTCACACATCATTCCATTTGCGATTTTCGGTCTTGCGTTTGCCTTGCTATTTCCGTGGACAAAGCCGTCAAGCTGGTTGAAGTTCGGCGCGCCGGTGGTGCCTGC
>CAMBEV010000137.1 GCA_945865595.1 Nannocystis exedens
CGCGCGGGTCCTTGCGAGTTACAGCGACATGATCATCTACCGCACGAGCGATCGCTCTCGCCTCCACGAGATGGCGACGGCGCCTGTCCCGGTAGTCAACGCACTTTCCGATGATGGGCACCCGGTCCAAGTGCTCTGCGACATCTTCACGATCGAAGAGTCGCTCGGAACCGCGATTCGTAACTTGCGCATCTCGTTCGTCGGCGACTGCGCGAGCAACATGGCGCGCTCATGGGTCGAAGCTGCCGGCGTGTTCGGCTTTGACCTGTTGCTCGCAGGCCCCGAAGGCTACATGCCCGATGACGCCGCACTCGCACTCGGCAAAGGGAGGGTCACGATCACGCACGACCCGCAAGAAGCCGCGACCGACGTCGATGTGGTCAACACCGATGTCTGGGCGAGCATGGGGCAAGAAGAGGAAGCGACGGAACGGTTCAGCGCGTTTGAGGGCTTCACCGTCAACGAAGGGATGCTGCACAAGAGCCCGAGGGCCATCGTGCTGCATTGCTTGCCGGCTCATCGCGGCGAAGAGATCGACGACGCCACGCTTGAGGGCCCGCGCTCACGCGTGTGGACGCAGGCTGAGAACCGACTGCATGTGCAGAAGGGGCTCATGTTGTTCTTAAGTCCGCGGTAAGTTCGTGTACGCGTACGAGAGCGCGACCATCGACCACGGCATCGTCACAAAGAGGCCGATGCCGCACGCGCATCCGCCGAGAATGTTGATCCCCGCGAGTGCGAGAAGCAGCAAGAACGACTCACCTCGATAGCGAGCCGTCGCGCGCCAGGCAGCTTTCGCCGCGGCAATCGGGCCGAGGTTCGCGTCTGCGATGAACCACGGCGTAAAGATGAGCCCCAATGCTTGCAGTGCGAAAACCGGCAGCGCAGCAAGCCCGGCCAAGTTACCGAGCCCTTGCAGCACGCCTGGACTTGCACCTGCGAGCGCAACTACTGCAACGAGGCCTTGGGCAAGCAGCGCCGGGATATTCGTGAGCATCGCCCAGCCGATTGAGGCGGGAACGCGCCCGAAGCCAGTGAACACCGCCCCGACACCGGGCGACTCGTTGCGCGCAATAGCGACGTTCAGCCGCGCAAACCCAGGGCCGAAGACCTGAGCGATCGCGACCATCCAAATCGTGAGCAGCGGCTGCCACAGGTAGTACTCGACAGGCAGCACCATCATCGGTTTGCCGCCGTGACGAGCGGTGGCGATCATGCCTGTGATGGCATCGCCGAGGTAGTACCACTGCACGGCAGTGACCGGCCCGAACATGGGAATCGCAAGGATGAACCCGACGACGAACATCGAGCCGATCGCAGCGCCCGCGTTCGCCTTGAATAGTTCCCAAGATTGACGAAGTACGACGCCCACCGGCACGGGGCCACCGTTGTACCCACCCCCACCAGGCGCGGTTTGAGGGGCCTGCAGTGGCGCGGCGGGCGAGGCGTAAGGGTTGTAGTTCATGGAGTGCGAAGCTACGTGCAGAGGTCCTTGCCGTCTAGCGATCGCGTGCAGTTACAGTTACCGTAGCCGAGTGGTTGTCACTCGCTTTGCGCCATCGCCAACGGGAGAGCTGCACCTCGGCGGCGCTTGGACCGCGCTCGCTTCGTGGGTCGTCGCAAGGCGCGCCGGCGGACGCTTCGTCGTTCGCATGGAGGACATCGACGGTCCACGCACTGTCAATGGCGCCGCGGAACAAATTCTCGATGATCTTCGATGGCTCGGTCTGGACTGGGACGAGGGGCCCGACGTGGGCGGACCCTACGCGCCATATGTGCAGTCTGCACGCAGTGGATTTTATGAGCGGGCGCTCGACGTGCTGCGCGAAAAGCAGCAGCTCTACCCGTGCGACTGTTCACGAGCCGAGATCGGGCGTACCGCAAGCGCTCCACATGAAGGCGACGAGGTGGTGTACCCAGGCCTTTGCCGCGATCGCGATCCAAATCGCCCGATGAAACGGCCACCTGCGTGGCGCGTGCGCGTTGACGATCGCGTCGTTCACTTTGTTGACGAACTGCGTGGCCCGCAAACCGAGCGACTTGACTCACAGGTGGGCGATTTCGTGCTCAAACGCGGCGACGGGCTCTTCGCCTACCAGCTTGCCGTGGTGGTCGACGATGCGGCGATGGGTATCACGCACGTCATTCGCGGCGACGATCTGCTCGCATCGACCGCGCGCCAGATTTTCCTGTTCGAAACGCTCTCTCTCCGGGTGCCACGCTTCCACCACCTGCCGCTCGTCGTCGATTTGGGTGGCGGGCGGCTCGCAAAACGTAACCCAATGAGCACAATTTCAGGGCTGCGGGAGTCAGGGGTCTCCGCCCACGCGATAGTCGGCAAGCTCGCGTTTGGTCTTGGCCTTGCGGGGAGCGACAAGAGTTCGTCGCCCACAGACCTCGTCGAGGAGGTGCGCGCCCCTTGTTGGCCCCGCGAGAGGTGGCGTGTGCCTGAGCGGTGGTGAAAGTCCCCCTCAGTCCAACGAGCCGTCCGTAGCGCCGCCAGCCTCCTGCACGCTTGCATCGCTTGCATCGCTTGCATCGCTCGCATCTGCCTTTGCGCCAGCATCTGAAGCCGGTGGGGTTTGCACAGCGCCGGCCATCAAAGTGATGCGATCCCTTTCCAGTGGTGCGCGACCGGTGGCGCCGGCCGACGTGAAGGTCACCACACAGCCCTTCTTCTTTCCGACCACGGTGACTGGGTCCCCTAGCTCGAGCGCGACAACCGCGGCAAAGCCCGCTTTTGTCGTGGCGGTGGCGCCCTCAAGGGGAGTCGGCACGAGTCCTTCGGCGAAGTAGACGATGCGTGCGGAGGGAACATCCTTCACCGTGAGCGCAACCCCATCGAGCTCTGCGCAAGGCTTGGGCGCCTTGGCGTCGCGGGTCAAACTGATGAGAATCGCGCCACGGCTGGGATCGTACCCAGGAAGCACGCCCGTGATGAATCGAGGCAGCATGGGAAGGACGATGCGACTGTCGCTCTTAAAGCGCTGCTCGGAGCTGAGCACGGCTGCGTAGGAGTCGGCATCAAAGCGTGCGTAAAACGGAACATCCTTGGTTACATACCCGTCGATGTCCCCGCCGTCGTCGGTCAGTTGGCTCACGCCAGGACAGAATGGTGAAGAAAACATGACGCCACCGAGCGGTGCGCCGGAGGTCGTAGTGACGTGAATTTTGGCGAGCACGTAGGGCTCAGCGCCGCATCGAAGGCGATTGTCGACCACCGTCGCATCAGCCAAGTTGGCCGTCTGCTGGGCAGGGCGCCCGTCATCGCGCAAACCCGGCCCGCTGCAGCTCGCAGCGACCATCGCACTCAAAACGAGCAACGCGCTAATTAGGTAAACGGGCTTACCCTTCATGAGCGACTCGCTTTTTGTACGGCAAACAGTCGAACACTGCGCGGCGGCAACGGCACCTCGAACGCCCCAAAACTGCGCCTGATCGTCCGACCGGTGAGCGTGTCTCGCAGTTCGTCAACTTTCATGACTGACACGCTGGAGACGATCTCAGCGCGGCACGGGTTCATCACCACCACTGCCTTTGGCGACTTCTTGTCGTGGTGCACGGTCACATAGGCGCCCCGTGTGGCGGTGTACGTCGGAAGCCCGAGTGCTTCGATGCGACGAGCAACGACGGTGGCGACTTCGTTCGGATCCTCGAGTGACGCGAACTCGAAATTGCGCACGTCGAGTTTCTTTTTGACCGGCCGTAAGCCGCCGTCGCGATCGAGGAGGGACGGACCGATTGTGACCTCGCGGCCAGACGCGCGGATGTCTCGCAACTGCGTCCAAAAGTCTGGCTTCAGGCCGCCAGCGGTTGGGACGACGAGCCACGTGGCATTCATACTGGCCGCCGCCAGGCTCTCGCCACCGGCATAGCCAAACGGGACGCCCCGCGCGAACAGTGCGCGCTCGAAGACACGGAGGAATCGTTCGGCCTCGAGGACCACGCTCTTGCCGAGCCCCAGGTCGTCTTCAAAGCAGCTCTCGGCGAAACCACCACCCAGCACATTAAACAACGCGGGCGACAGCGATCCGAACGCGTGCATGGCGCGAGCGAGGCGTCGAATCGATCGCGGTATGATCAATTTGACCGGCGTATGTCTTCGAAGCGTGTGAAACGAAAGGCGATCGAGCGCTTCGTGAATTTTGTGCACGCGCTCGCCAAAGGGTCGAATGTTTCCCCGCGGATCGATGGGTGCGCCAACCCACCGATCGCGATCGACCGCCATGTACGCGTTGTAACCGACGAGCCCGTACGCCAGCGCTGTGAGCCACACGTAGACCGAGTCGTCTTCGTCGAAGGGGCCCATGAACGGTGGGGAACCCGCGCCCATCTCGACGGCGAAAGCGGGAACGCCCTGTCCTTCGCACCGCGACGCGAGTTCGGTCGTGCGCCGAAAGACGGCGAGGTGCTCGTTCGGCGAGGCGCGATGATAGTAGTCGAGCCCCACGAGATCGATCGACTTGAGGCGCGATGCGTTGAGGGGAGTCGCGGCCTCTCCGGGTGGAAAATTGTGGACGGTCGGCACGCTTCCGAGTCCGGCATGGTCAAGCGCGCGCGTCATGCGGTCGAGTGCGCCACCAAGCAGGTGCTCCTGGAACTCCATCCAGTCGAGGTGTGGGGCCGCTTGCGACGCCGTCTTCGCGTCGAACTGGCGCGGGGCCTCGGCATCCTGAAAGCCGATGCTCTCATTTCCCCACGCGCGTCTAAAATCGATCAATCTTGAGTACTTTTTGCGCAAGAACTCGCGAAAGAGCCGAATGGCGTCCGGGTGGTAGTCCTGATCGTACGGGCCATCGCGGAAGTAGAACGCACCTTCGTTGTCGACCTGCACGAGCGCTATCGGGCCTTCCGGTGCGCGCAGTGACGTCACAACTTCACCGACTGCGGAAAACCAGTGTTCGACCTCGGCCATGAAGCCGTCGCTCGCGTAGCTCGGCACGGGAAACGCGAGCGGGAGCATCGGAAGCACCACCGGATTGCCCCTGGCGGTCCGGGCTTGAAACTCGCCGTTCCAGACCACTCGCTCCGGCAACCCGAAATAGGTGAGCTCTGCATTAATGTGGGGACCAGGCCGCAAAAGCACGCAGAGATCGCGCTCATGGGCGAGCTGCAGGAACCGACGAAGGTCCCGCCGGCCATCGTGCTCACCGAAATCGTACACCCGCGGTGACGTTTCGTGGACCGCCCACGGCACGTACGTGTCCACGAAGCGGTAGCCGAGTGTCACCATGGCATCGAGAGCACGCGCCCAGTCGTCGGGGTCAAGGCGCCAATAGTGCATGGCGCCCGAGCGCAACGGCCTCAGCTCGCCGCCCCGCACCACAACCCCGTGCGCGTGGAGGCGAACGCGTTCTTTCGCGATCACGAGTTCCTCTTCAGAACCCGATTCAAGAGCGTGATCCACTCAGCCATGTCGGCGTCGGCAGACGCGAGTCGCCCGAGCGACGCAAAGACCTTCTCGATTGTCGGCTCGACGAATTGCAAAAATGACGAATTGTTCTTCACGCGATCGATGAAGACGAAACGCCCCGCGTCTTTGAGTTTTCTCTGCACGGTCACCGTATCGAACTCAGTGGCGAGCACGTTCGGGTCAACGCTGAGCGCGAACGCAAACTCTGCGATGCGGGCATCGACAAATTCCCTGTCAAAAACCTGGTAACTGTCATTAAGAAGCGCAACCAAGTCGTAAACACGCGGACCGAGAAGCGCGTCTTGAAAATCGATCCACGTAATGTCGCCTTGATTGACCATCAAGTTTCTAGACTGATAGTCGCGGTGCACGAACCCTCTCGGCCACGAGGCAATCTTTGCGGCGAGACGCTCCGCAAGTGCATCAAACGTCTCTCGATCGTTGGCACTCAGCACGATGCCACGCGCTTCGAGGCCCCACTCCCTAAAGTGCTGAATTTCCCACAGAAGGAGATCGCGGTCGAACACGCGCGAACAGACGACGCTCTCGCTCGGCAGCGCGGAAAGGCACAGCTGGGCGGCCGCAAGATCAGCGACCGCGCGCTTGTAGATTGCCGTCTTCTGCGCTGGTTCTCGTGCGAGATAGTTCGCAAGGGTATCGTCGCCGAGGTCCTCCAAAAGCAACCAGCCGCGATCGGTTTTATCGAGATAAACCGTGGGTACGCGCACGCCGGCTTCTGCAAGCAAGTCACGGACTTCGAGAAACGGCCACCGTACCGAGCTGCGCGACTTTTCGAGCTCTTCGGCCTTCGCGCCTTCAGGAACAAACATCGCGACCGCCGTGCGGCCGTTCTCGTAGGCCACCCGAAAGTACTTACGGGTCGAAGCCCCGCCCGCCATCGTCGACCACACGTACGGGGTTTGCGGAGCATAGGCTTCGAGCAGGTCGCGAAATTCACGCTCGTCGAACGCGTGGGCAGGCTCGGGCATGAGACATACAACGCCACTCATTGGTCTCCATTATCCACCAAAGTGACCCACCAATCGAACGCCTCGGCACGAGGGCCTACGTGTGGATCTGATTTGCCGTGACTCATTCACTTCCTTGACGAACTGAGTCGAGCCGGTAGAGGTCAATGGTCGCTTTGCGAATCGCTTCGACGGCATTGAGTCGCTCCTCGGGTGTCGAATCGCGCCAGTCCTCATCGTCTGCAGCGTCGCTCTTACTAAGCGCAACGTTACGAAAACTGATAGAGCGGCTGGGCGGCACGTCTTCAGTCTACGAGCGGCGCCCCGGCGGAGCCAGTGCATTGCGTGGTTGCGGGGATCGCCGGTAGGCAACCATCCGACGCGTGACTTGCACACCACGAAGAATCGATCTATATAGATCGTGTGAGCCTTCTTCCTGGTGGCAAGCGCGTCCTTGTTGTGCTGTTCGTTCCGAGCGTTGAACGCGACGGCGAGACCTCGATCAATCAAGATCATTGGGTCGCGGCAACCCTTGCGATGTTCGGGACTGTCTTCGGCGGCGCCACTGCTTATCCAAAAGCCAGAGGAGTCTGGCGCGATGATGAGCGCGACGGTGCTCTCGTGTTCGACGAGCCGGTCGTCGTGCATTCCTACATGGTACCCGAAGCGATCGAAGACGAAGCAAACCTGGCGAGGCTCGCCGCGTTCTGTCGCCAGATGGGACGTGAGACAAATCAGGGAGAAATCGGCCTTGTCATCGCCGACGAATACTTCGCGATCCGCAACTACATGGAGCCAGCAACATGAAGACCAAACCGGCACTCAACATGGACAGGATCGCCAAGGCCCTCGGCGCTGAACGCCGGGGTGAGGTCGTGGCTGCTGGTGGCTACTTCGGCGCGATGCAAGTTGTGGCGGAGATTCAGGCGAGGTTTCAGGCTCCCCCCGGTGGCGGCCGAAGCACCGACCCCAACTGGACAGATCGACGCCTGGTGCCTCTTGCGCCGAAGACACTTGGTCGCCTCGAACGTCTCGCGAAGATTGTTAGCGAGGAGGGTGGCGTGACCGTGAGCCCGTTGCAGGTGGCGGCCTTGCTCCTCGAACATGCCACCGAGGAAGTGGACGATGGGGCTGTGATGAAACTGGCTCGGGCGCGCGCCTCGTAAATTCGATCGAGGCCACCCCGAAGCGTCCTGCGCGTGGTCATCTGTGGTGCCTCGGCGTCAACGGCAGATTGGAAGGTCGGTAGCATGGCGGGGCGACTCACGGTCACGATGATCTGCGGTACGCAACCAGCCGACGCGTCGCTTCCGTCAGCGGCCACTGATAGGTAAGGTCCTGAACTATCGTCGCATCCGAATGAGAGGGCGCATCATCCTTTGCGAGCAGTACCCACACTTCGTCTGCGAGTAGGAGGCCTGCAGAAAGCCAACGTTCTGGCGCGAGCGTTGCACGCGAGACCGCCACATCGAAGGAGGCACGGACGTCTTCTGTGCGGGCGCGAACAAGGGTCACGTCGGTGCGACCGATCTTGGCAAGGACCGACCGAAGAAAGCTGATTCGCTTCGTCAGCGGCTCAACGAGTGTCACGTGGAGGTCGGGCCTAAGAATCGCGATCGCCAGCCCCGGCGCGCCCGCACCCGTTCCGACGTCAACGAGCGAGGCTCCGTGGGCCAGATGCGGCGCAAGCGACATGGCATCGACCACCATGAGATCGACAAGTTCGTTGACTGTACGTGCCGCTGTTAGGTCGAGCCTCGCGTTCCATTCGAGGAGCGTATCGAGCCACAACACGAGCCCTGCCTCGCTGCGCTGCTCGAGCGTGACCCCAAGTCGCGCAGCAACGTCGGCGACAGGCCACACGACGGGTCGTTTCAAGGTGTCTTGCTCGCCTCGGTCGTTCCGCCAAACGCTCCGACGTCGGCGCGCGCGCCATTCGGCGTAGGTTCGGTCGAGTACGGCTGCGCGGGGTCGGCCTTATCGATCGCGGGACTCAAGTCGAGATCTTTGATCCACGCACCGGCCGCGTAGTGACCTGCGGTCGATTTCAGGTGGTAGTCGTCCTTTGCCTCGTTGACGAAGAATACGTCGGTGGGTTGCAGGACCCCGGTGCCTACGCTGCACGTTCCCCCGCCGGAGCACTTGTTCGGCGCGACGCTGTATTTCATGTCGATGCTGCACCCGCTATCGACGAAGAACACGTCACTGCCGTTGTT
>CAMBEV010000138.1 GCA_945865595.1 Nannocystis exedens
CATCGGCGTGCCGTTTATCCCCTCGCGCGAACACATCGTGAGCAAGGGTCGAGCCAACAAGTTCCTCACCGGCGCGTGCATTGGGCCCAGCGACATGTCCGAAGGAGCCAACGTCAATCGCCATTTGGTGGGCATGCGATCAAACCCCGATGAGGCGGTGTGCGCCGAGCAACTCATGGCTTACCAGGCGAGCTGCGACCCGATGCCCCGTTTTTCGATGGAGTGCGAGCACGCGACAAACCGCTGGCGTGTGACTGACTTCATGACGTTTGGCAAAGCGATCGTCGGTCGGTTCGACGCGCGCAACGTCCGGTTGATCGAGACGCTGCTCATCCTGCGGAGGCCGGTCATGCTCAGCGTCAATTTTGCGGGCGATTGGAGCGGAGCCTACGCGAAGGACAAGGTCATTGACGTTCAGCGCGAGAATGGCCTGCCCGAAAAGAGCACGAGCAACCACGTCGTGGTGATTGTCGGGTACCACCACGACAAGGACCCCGCGAAGTCGTATTTCATCATGAAGAACTCGTGGGGTACGGACTGGGGACGCTCGGGGTACGCGTACCTCAGCTACGACTACGTGATGACGTACGCGTACGAACTCTCGGTGATCGGCGGCGTGCGCAAGAGGTAGGGGTTACTGCCACTGCTCACGGGCGGAGAGCACCTTTAGGCCAATGCGCTTCTTTGGCGCCGCGAGCGTGCGTCCGACAACTTCGCCGACCAGATCGTAGTCGCTCGCTTGTGAGATCGTGACCTTCACAAATTCGCCCGGTTTCACTTCGTCGCCTGAGAGAAACACTTGGCCGTCGATTTCGGGCGCTTGGCCTGCGTGGCGGCCCTTCATCACGAACTCGTGTTCTTCGCTTGGCCCTTCGACCAATACTTCCAATTCTTGACCAATTCGCGCGTTGTTCTTAGCGCGCGCGATCTTGCGCTGCACGGTCATGAGCTTGCGGTAGCGGCTGCCTGCGACCTTGGTCGACACTTTGGCTTCGAGCGCGAAACTCTTGCAGCTCTCTTCGTCAGAGTATCGGAAGACGCCGACGTGATCGAACTCGGCCCAGCGCACGAACTCGCAAAGCTCTTCGAACTCAACGTCGGTTTCACCGGGGTGGCCGACGATGAACGCTGTGCGAAAGACAAGATTCGGAACCTTTTCTTTCATGCGTGCGACGACCTTGCGTTGTCGGTCTTGACCGTGACCGCGTCGCATGAGCTTGAGCATGGGATCGCTTGCGTGCTGCAAGGGCATGTCGACGTACGGAACCACGCGCGGGTGATTGCCGATCACGTCGAGCAACGCCTCGTCGATCGTCTCGGGGTAGAGGTAGAAGAGCCTCACCCAATGCACGCCTTTCGTATCGGCAACGCGCTTGACTAACTCGGCGAGAGCGATGCGGTCACTGCGATCGAGATCGCGGCCCCACGAAATGGTGTCTTGCGAAATCAGGTTGATCTCGCGAATGCCTTGCGACACGAGCGATTCGACCTCACGCACGACGTCGTCGGCGGTGCGCGAACGCTGCTTGCCGCGCATCTGCGGGATCACGCAAAAGGAACAGGTCCGGTTACAACCTTCGGCGATCTTCACGTAAGCGCTGGCGCTGTTGTCAGATAGAACGCGCGGGCTGTTGGCGGCGATGATCCAGTCGGCGGGGTTGCCCACGAGCATGCGTTCTTGCTCTCCGCGGAGGACAGCGCCGAGCTTCAGCATGTCGCTTGAACCCAAAAAGTGATCGACCTCGGGCATCTCGCTCGCCATCTCGCCCGGGTAGCGCTGGCTTAAGCAACCGGCGACGATCAATTTCTCGCACGAGCCGGACTCCTTGAGTTCAGACAGCTCGATGATGGTGTCGATCGACTCGCGCTTCGCTTCGCCAATGAATCCACACGTGTTGACGACGATCACGTTCGCGTCGTCGGCCTCGGCAGATAGCGCATAGCCAGCATCTTGCGCGACACCGAGCATCACCTCAGTGTCGACACGGTTCTTCACGCAGCCGAGGCTGACGAAATGGATGCGCTTTTGCGGCTGGGTTTTCATTGGGGGGAGCGGCGCTAGTAGCACGCGACGTCGGTGTTGTCCGCGTTTGGCGTGCCCTTGAAGCCGGGCGTCCACTCCTTGAAGCTTGAGCTCCAGCGCTCCCATGATGCGCGCTCGGTCCACTTGCAGGCGGCGGGGAAGCTGAGGCTCACGCCCGTGGTGAACGAGTAACCGGGGTAGGTCACTTCATCGATCACGGCTGAGGTCGTGACGATCCTTGCGGTGTCTCCGCTGTTCTTCAGAACGTCGCTCGCCGTCCACTTGATGAGTTTGCCGCTCGCACTCACGTTCGCGCCGCCGATGACGAACGTCGCCCTCGGGGCAAGGACCAGCGCCTCTGCAACGTCAACGCGATCAGTGGCGGAGCCGCGCGGCGATTCGAATGCGAGGCCGGACACGGTGAGCGTGCAGTCGCGTGTATTCTGCACCTCTACCCATTCGCCCTTGTCGCCGGCACCGGAGACCGAGGAAATCATCATTTCGACGATGGCGAGGTCGCCTGGCGCAAGCGGGCCGCACGGTTTTACGGCCCCTGCGTCGACGGGTGCGGTTCCGCGGCCCTCTGTGGGAACGCTGCCATCGGCTTGACGTGCGGCCGGCGGGTCGAGTGCTGCCGCATCCTGCACGACGGTGCCCGGTACTGCGGGCCCTTTTGGAAACCGGTCGAATTCGTCGCTAAAATCGCCGCCGAACTCATCTTCGAACGCGCCCGCGTCCTTCTTGGGGGTCGAAGTTACGGCTGTGCCACAGGCGATCGCCGATAGCCCGACCGACAATAAGCCTGAAACCAAGAGTGCCTTATCTGCGCGGTTTCCCCACATGGTGCGCAGGATTGTGACTGAAAAAAGGTGGGACGCCAGTCAAAGGCGCTCAGCGGCTTCCGTTGAGCTAGCGCTTTCTCCCCGCATCAACTTTGCAAATCGGTCGAACAGGTAGAACGAGTCGTGCGGACCCGCCGCAGCTTCGGGGTGGTACTGCACGCTAAAGGCTCGCAGGTGGGGGGCGGCGATGCCTTCGCACGTGTTGTCGTTGAGATGCCGGTGGGTCATGCGTACGCCCTCGGGGAGCGTCGTCGGGTCGACTGCAAAGCCGTGATTTTGGGACGTGATCTCGACGCGGTGGGTTGTGAGGTCGAGGACCGGCTGATTGCCGCCGCGATGGCCGAATTTGAGCTTGAAGGTCTTTGCTCCCAGCGCGAGTGCAAGCAGCTGATGGCCAAGGCAGATGCCAAAGATTGGAACATGCCCAAGCAAGTTACGGATAGTGGCAATGCCGCCTTCGACGGCCGCCGGATCGCCTGGGCCGTTGGTGAGAAATACGCCGTCGGGGCGCTGCTCGAGAATAGTGGCGGCAGATGTCGATGCCGGAACGACGTTCACTTCGCAGCCAACGTCGACGAGGCAACGAAGCATGTTGGTCTTCACGCCGAAGTCGAGGACCGTCACGCGAAAACGATCAGTAGCGGTTGCATTTGTGCGCCAAACGCCGCGGCCCTCGGTCCACTTGAGGGCGGTCTTGGTTGTTGTGCGCGCGGTGAGGTCGAGCCCCTCCATGTTGGGTGCTCGCCGTGCGGCCGCGAGCAGCGACTCTGCGGACCCGCGTCCCATCGCGCCGTTTTGCGATCCGTGATCCCGAAGGTGGCGTGTGAGTTTGCGTGTATCGAGGTTCGTGATGCCGACGATGCCATGCTGAAAAAGGTACTCGTGCAGTGACATTTGCGAGCGCCAGTTCGACGAGACTGGACTCACCGACCGCACGATGAGGCCTGCTGCGTGGGGCCGTCGATCGAGCGATTCGGCGTCTTCGAGGGTGCATCCGTAGTTGCCCATCTCGGGCGACGTCATCGTGACGAGTTGTCCCGTGTACGACGGATCGGTGAGCACTTCGGGGTAGCCGCTCATCAGGGTCGTAAACACGACCTCGCCACTTGTAAACCCGTCTGCCCCGAACGCTTCGCCCTCGAACACAGTCCCATCAGCGAGAACCAGCATGTTGCTCCTCGGCTTCAAATATGACACGACCAGTTACGATTGTCGCGAGTACGCGCCCCCGGACGGCGCGGCCAAGGAACGGCGTGTTCTTGCCCTTTGAACGAAGCGCGGCGGCCTCGATCGTCCACTCGGCTTGGGGGTCGTACAGAATGAGATTCGCCTCGGCGGTTTCGCGAATTTCTGGAGGCGGCAGGCCCACGATGCGAGCGGGCGCCCGCGTGAGCGAGTCGATCAATCGCGATAGTGAAAACGCGCCATCGTTTACGAGGCCCATCATCAGCGGCAAGCAAATCTCGAGGCCGATCATGCCAGGTGAGGCGCGATCAAATTCACAGTCCTTGTCGAGCAGGCCGTGCGGCGCGTGGTCGGTTGCGATGCAGTCGATGGTGCCGTCAGCGAGGGCTTTGCGAAGAGCGTCGACGTCATGCGCTTCGCGCAGGGGAGGGTTTACCTTGCATGCAGTTTCGTAACCGAGGACGTTTTCGTGGGTGAGAAGCAAGTGGTGCGGCGTCACCTCTGCAGTGGCGCGAATGCCACGTGATTTCGCTTCGTGTAGCAGGCGCACCGAGCCCTCGGTTGAGGCGTGAGCGAGGTGATAGCGGGCGTTCGTGTACTCGGCGAGCATGAGGTCGCGCGCGACGATCACGTCTTCCGCGACGCGAGGCCAACCGCGAAGGCCAAGCTTGGTGCTGACCCAGCCTTCGTGCATCTGCGCGCCTTCGGTGAGGGCGTGATCTTCGGCATGCTGGATGATGGGCAGGTCGAACATGCTCGCGTACTCAAGCGCGCTGCGCATGACGGCGCTCGACGTGACGCAGCGACCGTCGTCTGAGAGCCCAACGGCTCCGGCGTCACGCAGGTCGGCCATCTCGGTCAATCGTTCACCTTCTTGACCAACCGTGATTGCGCCGATGGGGTGCAGCCGCGTGCCACCCGCGGCGCGCGCTTTGGCGACCAAGAACTCGGTAATCGTTTTGCTGTCGTTGATGGGTTGCGTGTTCGGCATCGCGCAGATGTCGACAAAGCCGCCTGCTGCTGCCGCACGAAGCGCACTGGTCACGTCTTCTTTTGATTCGTAACCGGGTTCGCGCACATGAGCGTGGAGATCAATGAGGCCAGGCAAGAGCCACAGGCCTTCGCCATTGAAGACGCGCACGCGATCGCTTTCGGGCACGTTGTGAGCGGCGTCGCGACCGACCCTCGTAATGCGTCCTCGTTCGACCACAACGTCGACCACCGCATCGAGGCCCGCGTGGGGGTCGATGGCGCGCACCCGGCGAAAAACCAGCGCGTCAATCATCGGGGTACGACGTGTATCGAGGCTTGGTGCAGAAGTCTAAACCCATTGCAGACTTGTGACGCTGCGGGCCGCTATTGCAACTTGATTGCATTTGTGTTTTGTTGCGGTTAAGCACGTGCGCCAAGGAGATCCATGATGCGTCCGATTCTTGCGGCAGGTTTGGTCATGCTTGTTGTCGCGTGTTCAAGCGAGTCATCCGTGGGGCAGGGCGGCTCGATCATCGTCGCGGCGAGCGGTGAATCGTTCGCGACAACGGGTTACGCGTTTCCTCCGAGCCCTGGACAAGAGGTGTTCGTCGTGGACGGATGGGAAATCAAGTTTACCAAAGTGATCGTCGTGATCGGCAGGGCCACCCTCAACGCGAGCCCTGACCAGGCACCGGCGGACCCTTCCAAGTTCGGCGCGGAAGTCGCAAGCCTCGTAGGCCCATTTGCCGTGAACCTCTCGAAGGTTGGTGACGTTGACGACATTACCGGGTCGTCGTCAAAGGCGTGGAAGCTCGGAACGATCGACAAGAAAGCTGACGGTAGCAACCTCGACGCTGCCGAGCGCTACGCCTTCAGTTACGACCTAGAGAAAGCAAGCGACAGCGTGAAAGAATTGCGAGGCCTCGATGCAAGCGATGCCGATTGGGAGGAGATGAAGACCAACGGGTACACGCACTTCGTAACCGGCACTGCGACATTCAAGGCCGACGCCGCCAAGTGTAAATCGAGCAAAGACGGTTATGACTGGTCAAAGCTGCCGACTGTTGTCGACTTCAAGTTCGGCTTCGCGTCACCGGTGCAAAACCTCAACTGCCAAAACGCTGATCTCAGGGGGCAGGCCCTCAACGGCGAGGATTTCCAACGCGGCATTCAAGTCAAGGCTGGTGGGTCGGTCACCGCGCAGGCAACGTTTCATCTTGATCACATGTTCTGGCAAACGATCGAACACGACGTGGCCGTTCCTCATTTCGATCACATCGCTGCCGCTGCAAAAAAGGTCGGTGACAAGTTCACGGTCAGCTTCGACGAGCTAAGCCAAACGTCGATTGCACCCGTTAAAGACGGTTCGGGGAACGCGCTTCCGTGGCGGTCATGCGTAGACGAGTCGGCGTACAAGCTGCCGACATCGCCAACAGAGTTTACGATCGGTACCGAAGGCAACGCTGACATCATGAGCATCGCCGCGTTCGTGCGCTTTAACGCGTCGATCATGGGACACATGAATGCCGAGGACGGGCTGTGTTTCGTGCCGGAGTTTGCCCATCGGTAAGCGTTGACCCCAATGAGGGCCTGCCACGTCTCGCGTTTGATAAACATAACGGTTCTGTTATAGTTTCCTGCAATGGATCTGGTCGTTCTCAAGCAGGCTAAGCGTGAATTGCGCGATGCTCCGAGGAATATTATTTCTGATGTTTTCTCCTTGTTTGAAGAACTCATGGCTGGGAAGAAATTGGCGATGCCGATTTCGAGACCATTGCCGTCCATCGCGAAAGGGCTTCACGAGTTGCGGCTATCTGGATCCCACGGAGAGTACCGAGTCTTCTACGTAATCAAAGTGGGTGATGCGATTTACGTTCTCCATGCGGCAACCAAGAAGAGACAAGAACTCAACCAGAGGACCGCGGATCTTTTGAAACTAAGAATGAGGAGCATTGGATTATGAAGGCGCAAGATGACGTGGAGAGGTTTAAGTCGGCTCGCGATTTTGGCCGAGCGCTCGGCCTGTCAGAGCTTGACATGCAAATGATCAGACAGAAAAAGCGGCTGATGGAAAAACTAAGAGAGGCCCGAATTAGAAAGGGCATTTCCCAGGCTGCATTGGCGAAGCGCGTGGCAAGCAAACAGCCTGCTATTGCTCGAATGGAGTCGGGACAAGTTGGCGAAGTAAGTATGGATTTTCTTCTTCGCGTAGCCCTTGCGCTGGGGGTGTCCGTTACGATTCGGCCACTGAACGAGGCAGCATGAGGCTCGCCCCTACTCCAGCGAATACACGCCCGCCAAACTGTGCACGCCGCGGTACAAATTGATACTCGGCTGCCCTTCGCTCGCGTCGTTGAACGTGTATCGCGTGCCCGTCGTGGGCTTCGGCAACTCGTTGAACTCCACATTGGCAAACCAACCCGCGGGGTCGATACGCAGCACGATGCGCGCGCCCGCTTTGGGCGTCACGCTCACGGGAATGGGCGAAACGATGCGCTGCAGGCAAATCGGATTTGCTCCTGGTTTCGCGGGATCGGTCGTCCCAGAGAGCCGGTTTGCGCCAATCGTGATGCTCGCATCGAATTCGTAATCAACGCCGTCACGTTTTGCTACGCCTACCGCTTCGAGGATGAGCGGCGCGGAGTTCAGGTCGTTCACGCTGCCCGCCGTCAGCCAGAGTTGCATGAGCCGCGCCTGCAAAGCGATGCCGTTGCCCAGCACCGGAAACGCTTGCGGCGATGAAGACAGAACGTCGACCCAACGGCCCGTCGTGACTTGGCCGACGTACGCCGACTCAAGCAGGCACGACTCCTGAGGGCGGCCGACGATCGCGGTTTGCTCGTTAAAGTAGACGGCGCCAACAAACAGTCGAGCCTTGGTGAGCCTCACTTCGTAACCGGCCGCGTTGCGAAACGTGTACGAGCCGCCGCCAGCAGCTGCAGGGCCTGCTGCTGCGAACTCAAAGTCCACATAGTCGGCACCCGTGTTTGTGCTTGAACACGAAAGCGCAAGAGCTGCGAGAACGAGCGCGCGTTTCATGGGTCACCGCCAAAGTTAACGCTGAGGCTTACGAATAGAGCGCGTGGTGGGCCGGCCGAAAAATGGCGCTGTGGCACGAGCGTGGGCTGCGGCTGGCTGCCGAAGTTCGACGCGTAGTTGTATTCGCCGAGGCGGTAGCGCGCGTCGAAGAGGTTCGTTGCGGACAAGCCGAGTTCCCAATTTCTCCACCCGACTGCGGCTTGCGAATCGACCGTGAAGATCACGTTGCTTCGTTCGTTGTAGGGTAGGGGGCGGGGACCCACGAAGGTCATTCCCAAGCCAAGGATTCCGCGGAGAGGCGACTGCGCGAGCTTCCATGGGAGCGCGTGAAACACTGAGGTGTCAGAGCGCACGACCACTTCGGGCACGTACGGAATGAGCAGGCCCGTATCGTCGAACGTGGCCCTGACCAAGGTGACGTGGGCGGCCGCATCAAACCAGGTGCCGGTTGCTCTTAGTGCACTGATCAACCCGCGTCGGGTCGTGCCATCGGCGAGCGTGTT
>CAMBEV010000139.1 GCA_945865595.1 Nannocystis exedens
CTCCTCGGAATGGAAGCGGGCGCCGACGACTACTACAAGAAGCCCATCGACATCGATGAGCTGCGCGCGCGTCTCGCGTCTGCGGCGCGCGTCGTGAGTGTCCACCGCAAGGTCGCACAGAAGAACGAAGCCCTCCGTCGTGAGAACGAAGCGTCATTTTGGGACGCGCGAGTCGACCCACTTACCCATGTGTCCAATCGGCTCCGAATGGACGAGGACCTGAAGGCCGTGTGGGCGCGCGTGAAGCGATATGGCCACCGGTATGCGATCGCCATCTGTGACGTCGACCGCTTCAAGGCCTACAATGACGCCTTCGGCCACGTCGCGGGCGACGACGTGCTGCGGCGCGTGGCTCATACGATTCGCGAGCAACTGCGCGAAGGCGACGGCGTGTACCGCTACGGAGGGGAAGAGTTTGTGGCGCTCTTGCCTGAACAGTCGATCGCGGAAGCCGCCCACACGATGGACCGCGTGCGCCTTGCCATTGAGCAGCTGGCTATTCCAACGCGCGGAAGCGGCGCCGGGGTCGTGACGGTCAGCTTCGGCGTGGCGGAGCTTGATCCCACATCGGACGCGACGCCGAATCAATGGCTCGAGCGCGCGGACGCTGCCCTCTATCGCGCCAAAGCGAAAGGTCGCAATTGCGTTGAGACCACGCCGCCGCCTTCGCTGGGTGCATATCAACCAACGTGACTACGCGAGCTTCTTCTTCAAGAGCTCGCTGACCACCTTCGGATTCGCGGCGCCTGCCGACTCTTTCATCGCGAGTCCGACGAGGGCGCCCAGCACGTTGACGTTTCCGGCCTTGTACCGCGCCGCGGCGCCTGCGTTTGCCGCAAGCACGCGATCCACGACGCCTTCGATCGTGGCAGCGTCGGTGACCTGACGAAGACCGAGGGCGTCCACAATCGGGCCGGGTGCCCCGCCGGCGTCAAACATCCGACCGAGGACGTCCTTTGCCTGCTTGGTCGAGATGGCACCATCGACAACCAACTTGACCAATGACGCGACGTCGTCCCCGCTAAACGGCGTCGCGCTCAAACTGCGAGCACGCGTCTCACCGAGCACGTCATTGCAGACGATCTTTGCCGTGGCGCGGGGATCGGAACCTGCCGCGATGGCCGCTTGAAACAGCTGCAAGATGATGGGCTCGGCGGCAAGGACACGCGCCTCGTCTGCCGACAGGTTGTGCGCCCCTTGGAGCGCCGCCGCCTCGGGAGAAAGTTCGCTCGCCGCCCTCGGTGGTGCTTCCGGCCTATCTGCCTCCTTTGCCCTTTCGGCCCTCGCTGCCCCTTGCGCCGGCTTCGCCGTTTGCTTTGACCAACTGTCCTTCAACGAGACGGTGCGGTTGAACACCGGCGTCCCGGGCTTGCTGTCTTGGTCTGCGATGAAAAACCCAAGGCGCTCGAACTGAAATCGATCGCCGCTGGTTGCAGTCTTCAGCGACGGCTCAACCCACATCTTCGCCGTGACGAGCGACTGCGGGTTCAGTTCGTCCTTGAAGTCGCCCGCCTCTCCCGGTCGCTCAGTCGAAAAGAGCCGATCGTAAAGACGGACCTCGACTTCGATCGCATGTTGCGCGCTCACCCATTGGATCGTGCCGCTCACCTTGCGCCCGTCGGCCGTCACACCACCGCGGGTTTGCGGGTCGTAGCTGCAGTGAAGCGCGACCACGCCCCCTTGCGCGTCTTTGACAACGCGCTCGCACTTGATCACGTACGCGTGGCGAAGCCGCACCTCGCGACCAGGCGCAAGGCGATAGAAGTCCTTTGGCGGTGCTTCCATAAAGTCGCCCGCGTCGATGGACAGCTCGCGCGAAAACGGCACACTGCGCGACCCTGCTTTGCCAAGCTCTTGCGGCCAGTAGGGCGCATCGAGTTCTTCCACTTGGTCAGGATAGTTGTCGATGACCACCTTGAGCGGGCGATGCACTGCAAGGACGCGTGGCGATCGTTCGTTCAAGTCTTCGCGGAGCACGTGCTCGAGAAGCGCAAGATCGACGGTCGACAGATTCTTTGCGATGCCGATGCGGCTGCAGAACTCGCGAATGGCTTCGGGCGTGTAGCCCCGGCGGCGCAGACCCGCGATCGTCGGCATACGCGGGTCGTCCCATCCCTTGACGAATTTGCCCTCGACCAGCTCGAGGAGCTTGCGTTTGCTCATCACCGTATAGGTGAGGTTGAGCCGCGCAAACTCGGTCTGCCGCGAGACCCAAGGCATCTCGGCGGCGGCGATCACCCAGTCGTAGAGTTCGCGCGCGCTCTCGAACTCCATGGTGCAGAGTGAGTGCGTAATGCCCTCGATCGAATCGCTGAGGCAATGAGCAAAGTCGTAAAGCGGGTAAATGCACCACGCGTTGCCCGTGCGGTAGTGGTGCGCGTGCTTGATGCGGTAGATCGGCGGGTCGCGCAGCTTCATGTTGGGCGAGGCCATGTCGATCTTGGCGCGAAGTACACACGCGCCTTCCTTGAACTCACCCGCGCGCATGCGGCGAAAAAGGTCAAGATTCTCATCGACCGTCCGATCGCGAAACGGACTGTTCTTGCCGGGCTCGCTGAGCGTGCCGCGATACTCGGACATGCGCTCTTCGTTGAGGTCGCACACATACGCGCGACCAAGACGAATCAACCGCTCGGCTATTTCGTGGAGCTTGTCATAATAGCCGGAGGCGAAAAATAGGTTCTCTCCCCAGTCGAACCCGAGCCACCGAACGTCGCGCTGGATCGCCTCGACGTACTCGGGGTCCTCGGTCGTCGGGTTCGTGTCGTCCATGCGAAGGTGACACTTGCCTCCGAACTCTTTGGCGACACCGAAGTTCAGGCAGATGGCCTTCGCATGCCCGATATGGAGGTAGCCATTGGGCTCCGGAGGAAACCGCGTGACGACCTTGCCGTCGTGCTTCTTGGTCTCCACATCAGTCGCGATCATGTCGCGGATAAAATCGCTTGCCATGGGGGCGCGATCTTATCACATCGCGATCTTCCTGAACTTCACGCGCGTTGGCCGCGCGTCTTCGCCGAGACGCTTCTTGCGGTCCTCCTCGTAGGCTTGATAGTTGCCCGTGAACCAGACCACCTTGCTGTCGCCTTCGAACGCGAGGATGTGCGTCGCGATGCGGTTCAAGAACCAGCGATCGTGGCTGATGACAACCGCGCATCCCGGAAACGCGAGCAGCGCATTCTCGAGCGCCTGCAGTGTTTCGACGTCGAGGTCGTTGGTCGGCTCGTCAAGGAGGAGCAAGTTGCCTCCGTCTTTGAGGAGCTTCGCCAGGTGCACGCGGTTGCGCTCTCCACCGGAAAGGTCCTTTACCTTCTTCTGCTGGTCAGACCCTTTGAAGTTGAACCAGGAGCAATACGCGCGGCTGTTGATCTCGCGCTTGCCGAGCATGAGGTTCGGCTCACCGTGCGAGATCAATTCCCAAACGCTTTTGTCGCCTTCGAGCGCGTCGCGCGATTGGTCAACGTAACTGACTTTCACCGTGTCGCCGAGCTTGAGGCTGCCCTTGTCAGGGGCTTCTTGGCCCATGATCATGCGAAAAAGCGTCGTCTTGCCCGCGCCGTTCGGACCGACAATACCGACGATGCCGCTTCTTGGCAGAAGGAAGCCGAGCTCCTCGAAAAGCAGCTTGTCGCCAAACGCTTTGCTCAGGCCGGCGGCCTCGATGACGAGATCGCCGAGGCGGGGTCCAGGTGGAATGGAGATCTCGGTGGGATCGCTCGACCCCTTGGTCGCTTGCGCAACAAGCTCTTCGTAGGCGCCGAGGCGTGCCTTGCTCTTCGCCTGCCGCGCACGCGGTGAGGCCTGCACCCACGCGAGCTCTTCCTTGAGCTTTCGTTGCCGCGACGACTCTTGCTTCTCTTCAAGCGCGAGGCGCGCGGACTTTTGCTCGAGCCAGCCAGTGTAGTTGCCCTTGAACGGATGGCCCTTGCCGCGATCGAGCTCGAGAATCCATCCCGCAACGTTGTCCAAGAAGTACCGGTCGTGCGTAACCGCGACGACAGTACCCGGATAGTCGTGCAAGAAGTGCTCGAGCCACGCAACCGACTCGGCATCGAGGTGGTTGGTGGGTTCGTCGAGCAGCAACATGTCGGGGCGCGCGAGCAGGAGCTGGCACAGTGCAACGCGACGTTTCTCGCCGCCAGAGAGGTTCTTGATCTCAGCATCGCCAGGAGGGAGGCGGAGGGCATCCATCGCGAGCTCGACCCTGCGGTCCAGATTCCACGCGTCAGAGGCGTCGATTTTGTCTTGTAAAGATGCTTGTTCGTCAAGCAACTTGGTCATCTCGTCGCCGTCCATCGGCTCGCCGAGCTTATTGCTAACGTCTTCAAAGCGCGCGAGCAGGGCACGCACGTCAGCCACACCCACGTTGACCGCCTCCTCGACGGTCTGCGCATCGCCAAGGTTTGGCTCTTGTGCGAAGTACCCAATGCGCGTGCCGGGATGCGGTGCCGCCTCGCCACCGAATGTTGTGTCGAGTCCCGCCATGATGCGCATGAGGGAGCTTTTGCCTGAGCCGTTGGGACCAATCACGCCGATCTTGGCGCCCGGATAGAAGGCGAGTGTGATGTTGTCGAGAACCTTCTTGTCGGGCGGGTGAACCTTGGTCACGCCGCGCATTTGGAAGATGAATTCAGGCATGGGACGGCGACTCTACCCCGATATTTATCGCGTGGTGGACGAAGCGTTGTCCAGCGTTGAAAGCGAATGCCGCACGCCCATTTGATCGTACGCTCAGACGATGCGCACGCGATCCGTTTCGCTCGTCACTTTTGCGCTCTTTGGCGTCGCGGTCGCGTGTGGGTCGCGCACGTCGCTCGAAAGCCGTGCGGCCGTCGCACAGCCCAACCCGTGCGGCGACGGCGTCATCGATCCGGGCGAGAACTGCGACGACGGCAACCTCGAGTCATCTGACTCCTGCATCGCCACGTGCGAGAAAGCGCGATGCGGCGACGGCATCGTCCACGTCGGCGTCGAGCTGTGCGACGAGGGGCTGTCTGCTGACGGTGGTAGCAGCGGCGACGCCACGGGCGGCAACGACGGTAGTCTTGACGGTGGCCACTGCACCGCTCACTGCGGGCCGTTCACCTGTGGCGACGGGGTGGTGCAGGCACCCGAGGTCTGCGACGACGCGAACGTAGACAACACCGACGCTTGCCTTGCTTCGTGCCTTGTCGCCCGCTGCGGTGACGGATTTGTGCGCGCTGGCGTCGAAGCTTGCGACGACGGCGATGCCCTCGACACGAACGACTGCACAACGAGCTGCGCGCTCGCTCGCTGTGGCGACGGCATCACGTGGAAGGGCCATGAGGAGTGCGATGACGGCAACGTCAACGACGTTGACGGGTGCGACAACCACTGCAAGTTGCCGGTTTGCGGCGACGGCAAGGTTGCGGGCTCAGAAGCATGCGACCTCGGGACAGGCAACGGCAATCAGCCCGCGTTTCTCATCTCGCAGCCTTCCGGCACGCGCATCGGGACCAATCCGCTGTTCCGTAAGAAGACCTCAACCTTGTTCTACGACTACTCATCGGCCAGTTCGCACACTGGCCTCGAGCAGGTCGGTGAGAGCCGCATCTACCTTTACGTCGATGCTGGCACGGGCCGCTTGAGCCTCGTGCTGACCCACGGCATCGACCAAGACTCGACGGGCCAGACGCAGCCCGTGTCGGACGTCAACATGGACATCACCGGATTGCCCAGCGGCTTTCAGATCGATCTCGCCGATGACACATCCGACGAGTTTTTTCCGACGAGCTCAACCACCGCGAGTGGCAGGTGGCACTTCAACGGCAACAGCGACGGGGGCGTGCTCGGCAATCTCGCGTTCCCTGGCACCTGGAAAATCGTGGTCACGCCAACGTTCACGCAAGGCATCACCACATGGGGCTGGGTCAACGACACACTTCAGCGCATTCCCCTCGTCATGACCGAGGCGATCACCATCCAAGCCTTCGATGCGAAGGCGCGCTGTCGGACGAGCTGCACCGTCCCGCGCTGTGGTGACGGGGTCCTCGACGGAGGTGAAGTCTGCGACGACGGCAACACGGTGGGCGGCGACGGTTGCTCAGCAACGTGTACGGCGCTGAAGTAGTTCGCCTACTGAACGATATCCGCCGCTGAACGTGGGCAGAGCTTGCTGTTCAAGAACCCGAAACTGACCACGCCAGTGATCGACTGGAAGGTCGCGCCCACCGCGTAGGTGTTGTCGAGCGCATCGTAGGCGTAGTCGTCGACCCGAAGGTTCCCGGTCACGGAAAACTCATCGAAGTCGCTCGGCGCGTCGGGGTTGGCGTTCGTCACAGCAACGTTCAGGATCTTGACGATCATGCCGTTGTACGCGCTCGCAAGACTGCCGCCCGTGGCAATGTCAGCTGGGCTCACGGTCACGATCATGGAGTCGATCGTCTTCGGGCATGTGCCCGTCTTGGTGATGCTCACGCCCTCGAGCTGAAAGCCACCGCTGTACTCGGACGTCGTCGCAGTCACCGTCACCAGATCGCCCACGACAACGGTCGGAACGGTCTTCGCGAGGTAAGCGAGTGCGCCGCCGCTCGTCGTTGTTGAGGTGTGGTTAGGGTCCTGGATCCAGATACCGTACTGGTCCACCTTGTCGCGCCGGGTCGTCACGCACACATTTTCGATGGTGACCGCAGTGCCCTTCGCTTCAGCGCGCGCTTGGGCCACGGTGTCCTTTTTGGCAGGGCATGGCGCAGAACCGGGATTCGCATCCGCGGGACACGCATCGCACGCGTCGCCCTTGCCGTCCTTGTCCGCGTCCGCTTGATCGGTGTTGGCCGTCGTGGGGCAGTTGTCTTTGTCGTCAGGGATCGTGTCGGAGTCGAGGTCACCTGACGTCGGCGCACACTCTGTCGAGTTTGGCTTGAGCGGGCACACGTCGCACGCATCGCCGACGCCGTCGCCGTCCGCGTCGCCTTGTTGACCCTTGTCGACCAACCGCGGCGCATCGAAGACTGTCGGGCACTTGTCTGCGTCGTTTGCGATGCCGTCTCCATCGGTGTCGGTGCTGGAGGCCACGCCTGTGAACTCGCTGGGGCGGCTCGGCACACAGCTCGGCTCGGTGTCTGGCGTTCCGCAAAAGAACACGGGGTACTTGTCGCCACCGGCAGCGGTGAAGATATCGGCAACTGACTTACCGAATTCTTGTTGGCTGCATATTTTGTGGTCCGCTAGGCAATCCGTGAGCGCCTCGCATCCTTGGCCGCCACTGAGCGCGTCCACCACTTCAGTTTCACCGGTGAGAACCTTGCCCGCACGAAGCACGACCGCAACGTCGCTCACGCCCGCGCCGATGATCGATCGCCACGTGTCCTTGCCCGCGCCGTTCCACACCGTGATGTCGCCAAAGAGGCCTTTTTTGATCGACCCTATTTGCGTTGCCTTCGCGGTGTTGGCCGCTGCGTCTTCGGTGACCATGCGGTAGAGCTGGTAGTCAGCAAAAAAGCCACCAAGGTTGTTACGATTGTAGTCGTCGGCGCAGGTGAGCTCACGCAGCATGTTCATGCTGCCCGAGGCTGACCAGTCAGTGCCGAGCGAAATCTGAACGCCTAGGCGTGCGAAGGTCGAGACGGAGGCGGTGAAGCCGTAGAGGTCGATGTTCGAACGCGGCGACCAAATGACCCCCACGCCCTTTGAGCCTGCGAGCGCGGCGTCCGCAGGAAGCAAGCCGATCGCGTGGATCATGGCGGTCTGCGGTTTCATGTAGTCGACCTGCGAACCGGGCTGCCCCGAAGCGCACACGAACTCGTTGCGGGCGCTATCGCCGATCCCTTCGGCGACGTGGGGCGCGAACGCTTCTTCCGTGGCGGCTTGCTCGGTGGTCACGGCTGGCTTGTACGTGCAGTCGGTCAGCATCTTGCCGTCGCTGTCGCCGAGCGGGAACGTTTCGTACTCAACCGCCTGGCCGGTGAGGCCTTCGGAGTTTGACGCTTGGTCAAGATTCCTGAGCATTCCCTTCGCGCCGCCGGAGCCAACCGTGGACGCCGTGCCACTCAATACGAAGCGGAGCTCCGCAAGCGGAACAGAATTGTTGCCTGTACCGGCAGAGGTCGAAATTTTTGGCTTCGATGCGCCTGCGCCCTTGCGCCACTCGTGACGATGATCGTAACGCGCGGTGTGCGGCTTCGGCGAAAGCTGAGCAAACGTGACATGGTCATGCGTGTTGATCAGTGCCGGCGTCACGACGCCATCGGCGCACGTGATCGTCGTCGCCGCCGCGTAGTTCGCATCCGCCGAACAGTCACACGCCGCGCACTGGATGATGCCCTTGCTGTCGACAACGACCTCGCCGCCCTCGTAAATCTTCTCGGGCGTGACCACTTTGCCCCGAATGACGACGCCTGCGGTACCCGCTTTGGTGACGTCGCAAACGCCGCTGCTCGCCTTCGTCAACGGGCTTGCACACTTTTCGACGGTCGGTGCAGGCGCCGAGGTAAAGCCCGTCGTGTTCGGCGGTTTGCTGCTGTCGGGTTTGCCTGTGTCGGCAGGGACCTGGCTATCGCCGCCCGCATCGCCGCCAT
>CAMBEV010000140.1 GCA_945865595.1 Nannocystis exedens
TATCGAGCCAACGCTCGAGCGCATCGACTTCATCGGTCGAAAGCTCGCGGCTCTTGGGTTGGATGAGATGAAACCCGCGTTCCTTGCGGGCCACCTCAAAAACGTGGCCGCGTGCACGCAACGTCACGCGCTCCACTTCATCGCGTCGCACGGAAAAGAGTGCGTCGTCTGCCCCCGCCTCGGCGACCGCACGCACCGCCGTCGCGAGCGCGTCGGGAACACACCCGTACCGTCCGCCAGAAAAATACGCCGCGCGGCCGGGACCGCCCTCCGGACACGCCCCCCCAAGCGCGAACGTGGGGATGCTCGGAGCTCCAAGCGCCACGACGACCGGCGCATCTAGGATCGTACCCGGTGGCAACCACCTCTGCACCCTGAGTGTCAGGACCAAGCTAAAGAGGTCGTCAACTTTCTTACGCGATACTCGCGCACCCTCGGGTGAAAAGAGCACGCCACCGCGATAATCAAAACGGCGTTCCCCTATCGTGATGGATCTGAGTTCGCTTGGCTCATGCTTCCACACCACCGTTTCGAGCAGCTCGAGCGGCGACTGCAACAGGACCTGCGCGACGTCGCGGGACACCACCATCGCGCGCTCGTCCACGCGAACGTACGCCCCTCCCGGCGGGACCTCAGTCGCGGCTCCGACCGTAAGCAGCGACGTTCGGGAAGGAAAGGCGAACCGATAGGTTCCGCGAATGGTCCCTACTGTTGCGACGTCAACAGTCCGCAACGCAACTGCACGGTCAAGCAAACTGACAACCGCATCCACCCTTGCCGCGTCGATCGGTTCCTGGCCTCGCCACCCTTGCTGCGTCCGCTCGAGCGACATCGCAAGGCCGCCCACCACAACGTCCAGTTTCTTTACTTCATGGGGCGAAATGGCATCAAATACGCGTCCCTTCCGTGCGACAGCGACGTCAGAAGAGACCCTTCGCGGTTCGAGGACCGCTGCGTAGAGCCCGAGGCCAAGCGCGAGGGTGCCAAGCCCGATGGCGACACGTGCCTCGGTCGAGAGCATCACGCGCGCCGCTCCGTCGACCTTCGCCGCAAGAAGACCGCGAGCCCCAGGAGGGCGGCGGCAAGCGGCATCCACAGAAGGACATATTGCCGCACGCGCGATCGTCCCGCCTCGGTGAGCACCAGAGGCGCACGCGTCGCCTCCTTCTCGGGTACATCGACGAGCATCGGACGCTTCGCGAGCCAGCCGATCGCGCCCTCCGTCATGTAAGCGAGCCCGCGCACCGCGGGTGGCAGCTCGAAGGTCTGCGCCGCGAGTGCGTACCCAGACCCGATCACAATGAGGCGAGGTCCATGCGCATCGCTCACCGAGAGCTTGCTGCGCTCACTCGCCATGGCAAGCACAAAGGGTCCCACCTTGTCGCCCGGGCGTACGGTTGGTACGCCCCGCCAATCGTTAGCGCCCTCATCGTCCGCACGCGCAATCGCATCGTCGCTGGAGAGCAGCAGGACGCTTGGAGCCGGCGCCCCTTGGGTCGCCTGGTGTCGCAGGGGCCGGGCATTGACGATCCCTATCCTGGGCGACTCTCCTAGCAAACCATGCGTGACTTCGTGAGGGCGCGCCGACACGAAGAAACCCGTACCCGCGGTCTCTGCCATCACTTTGGCCGCGTCGCGTTCGATGACCAGCTGTTCGTCAAGTAAAATGCCGAATGGCTCTGTCACCGACGCCAGGCCGAGCGGCACGACGTTGCTCGAATCACGGGCGAAAATTGGCCCCGCCGCAATCAGCAAACTACCGCCGAGCAACGCGTAGGTCCGCAAGCGTTCTGCTTCAGCCTCCGCAAACGAAGTGCGGGGCCCCGCTACGATCACGACGTCGCACAGCTTGAGCTTTACCTGAGCTTCAGCGGAGACGAGATCAACCGTGGCGATCTCGTGGTTGTCACGTTCAAGCAAACGCGCAAGGGACCCAATCGACCCGCGCGTATCGGGCGCAACGTCGAGCTCTTCATGCCCCGTTGTGAAGCACAACCGCGTCTTGTCACCGACGACCACCGCGCGAATAGCCGACGTCACCGCGCGCTCTTCGCGTGGGATCAACCGCGACGGATCGCGCTCGCTCGTGCCAAATAGATCTTGCAAAGTTACAAACCAGTAACGCCCCTCACGCTCCACCACCAGCGCCATGTCTTCTTCGACCGTCGCGAGGTTCACGTTCGTACGCCGATAGAGCGCGCGCATCGCCTGGGCGTCCCGATCAGGGTCGATCACCTTAACGTCAATGAGCGCGCTCTTGGCCCGGTAAGCCTCAAGCAACTGCAGGAGGTTGGCCTTCGCCGGATCGCGATCGCCCAACACAAGCGACACGGTCACATTGCCCGACAGGCCACCAAGCGTTTGTTCCGTTGCGTGGCTGAGCGAGAAGCGATGGCCCGTCGTCGCATCCCAGCGAGCGTAGTGCCGTGCGCTCAGCGCATTGACGCTAACCCAAATCGCGGATGCCGATGCGACCGACAGCGCGGACCACGCTCGCCTTCGTCCGCCCGTCACTCATGCCTCCATCCGGCTACGAGGTGTGTCGTCAAGAATATTGACACCATCGTGATCGACCCATAAAAAACAACGCGTCGCGAATCAACCACGCCCACCGCAAGTTCGGCCATATGCGACCAGACCGACACGTAACGCGCCGATGCGTGCATCCACGTACCCTCTGCCGTCACGAACTCAACAGCGCCAAAGAGAAATAACCCGAGCACGATGAGCACCGTGAACAGCAGCGCTGAGAAGAGGTTGCGGCTGAGCGCGCTCGCGAAGACGCCGAGTGCGATATAGGCCGCGCCGACCATCCCCACGCCCAGGTAGCACGCGCCAACGACGCCCCAATCGATCGCCGTGATCTGCGTGGCAATGCCCAGATAGAGCAGCGTCGGCGCCCACCAGGTCACGTACACGGCCAGCGCGCCAAAGTACTTCGCGCACACCATTGCCGTATTCGTAACTGGAGCTGTCAGCAATAGGTCGATCGTCCCCTGGCGTCGTTCTTCGGCAAACGTGCGCATCGTGAGAGGTGGGATCAATAGAAACAAGATCAGGTACAAAAAGACCGTGTTGCCAAAAAATCCACTCACCAATGACACACCGGCCTGCGCGCCACTCGGACTCGCAGACTGCGCACTCAGAGCGGCGACGTGATCGATGACGAGCGCAAAGTGCCAGCCCTGAAGCAGCAAGAAAATGGTGAGCGCGATCCAGCCGAGCGGCGTCACGAAGTACGCCCAGAGCTCTCGTTTGAAGAGAGGCCAGAAGCCCGTCACGACGCAACCTCGCGGGTCAATTCGGTGAACACGTGCTCGAGACGACTCTGTTCAGGCCCGACCTCAATCACGCCAATACCCACCTGCACCAGCGCGGCGACGAGGCGCTCGAGCTCGCGCTCAAATGCGGCCTCGGGCCTAAACGTCACAGACAACGTGCATTGGCCGTCGCCCGCCGACGCGATGTCCACCCTGCGGAGAGTTTCGATGCTCGCCGCTACTGGGCTGATGCACCCGGCGTCCGCCCTCACGCGCAAACGGTACGCGCCCGCTTCATGACGAGCGGTCACCTCGGCGATAGGGCCGTCGGCAACGATCTTGCCGCGCGAGATCAGCACCGCCCGATCGCACACCGCCTCGACTTCGCTGAGGACATGCGTCGATAAGAGCACGGTGCGATCGCCGCCGAGTTTGCGAATCAGTAAACGAACTTCACGAATCTGATTCGGGTCGAGGCTCGCGGTCGGCTCGTCGAGCAGCAGCAACGGCGGATCGCCCACCAGCGCGTCCGCGAGTCCGACGCGCTGCCGATACCCCTTGGAAAGCGTTTCGATCCGCAAGTCAGCCACGTCGGCAATCTGCGCATCTACGAGCGCACGGTCGACAGCGCTATTGCGATCTTTTGCGGTTACTTTTTTGAGCTCGGCGCGGAATCGCAAAAACTCAACGACGCGCATCTCAACGTAGAGCGGGACATGCTCAGGCATGAAGCCGATCTTGGACTTTGCAACCAAAGGCGCTTCATCGATCGAAACGCCGTCGATCAGGACCGTTCCTGCGTCGGCCCCGAGCGCACCCGCAATCATGCGAAGGGTCGTGGTCTTGCCGGCTCCGTTCGGCCCGAGGAACCCAACGACACTGCCGCGCGGAACGTGAAACGAAATCTGATCGACGGCGGTTCTATTTCGATAGCGCTTGGTCAGTCCTTCGATGCGGAGCATCGGTCTGTCCCCTTAGGCCCGAACGCGCCAGTTGCCGATAATCGTCTTTGAAACGTCTTCGAACGTGGGGTCGGTCACGATGAGCTCGGGCCGTGCGTTGCGACAGTAGAGCACCGTGTTCTGTCGGAAAACGCGACCGAAGGCGACCGCCTCCTCGCGATCCATGCCGTGTACGAGCCAAGCGGGTTCGCGCCAGCTGCTCTCGGGGTCCTCTTCGAAGCCGACGCATTGTTCAACGCGGTAGCAGCCGAGAATCAAGAGGTCGCGCAGCACGAGGTGGCGACCCTCGTTCACCTTGCGAGGCAAAAGCATCGAGCGCGGGTTGTACGCCGTAAGCACGGCGAATGGCCGGGTGAGCAAGTCGGGCAAGGTCGATGGATCGCTCACGATGTCCCCGTCGAGGGAGGCCCGTAGGAGGCCTTGCGCGGTCGGGAACTCATAAACGGCGCTGAGGTAGCTTCGAACGAGCGACTGGTCCATGGCGGGCGGCCTGTAACACGAGATCGCGACGACGTCAGCGCGACGCGTGAACCAGACCAACGAGACGTGCCCGCCCCCGAGAACGTTTCATTTTTGTGAAACATAACGTTTCATACGCGCCCAACACCGTTCCATACTCATCGACGAAGAAGGCTCGATCGGCTCCTCGATAGCGCGCAAAGCGCACGATGGGCCTCGCGAATGTCCCTGGCACGCGAAGTGCTGAGGACCGGTTCATGTTGCTCCTTGGCGCAGTCCTCGCCCTGCTTATCGGCATCGCGCTTGGTGCACTTGGCGGCGGCGGTTCGATCTTGATGCTGCCCACACTCGTGTACGCACTTCACGTCGACCCGAAGAGCGCGATTCCGATTTCGCTTGTCGTCGTTGGGTCGTCGAGTGCGCTTGCGGCGATTCCTTGCGCGCGCCGCAGCCTTGTTGATTGGCGCAAAGCCGCCGTGTTCGGCCCAGCGGCGATGGCTGGCGCGTTTGGGGGCGGGCATCTGGCTCATTGGGTTCCGTCAAGCATCTTGCTCCTTTCGTTTGGCCTCATGATGCTCGTGACCTCCGTCTCGATGATCCGAGGCAGACCCGCGACCACAGCACTGCCCCGGAAGGTGCGCGTCGGCACGCTGATCGCGCTCGGCATCGGTGTGGGTATCGTGTCGGGCTTGGTTGGCGCCGGCGGTGGCTTCTTAATCGTGCCCGCACTCACGCTTTTTGCCGGCCTGCCAATGCCGCGCGCGGTTGGGACCTCGCTTGCGATCATCGCGATGCAGTCGTTCGCGGGCTCTGCCGGGCATCTGGCACACACGCCGATTCACGCACCTCTCACGGTTACACTTGTCGCGGCCGCGGGGTTGGGTAGCGTCCTGGGCACCATGATCGGCGCCAAAATAGAACCCGCAGCGTTGCGAAAACTCTTTGGGGGCCTCGTCCTTGCGACCGCGCTCTTCGTGATCGGCAAGACCGTGACGGCGATCGTTCCACGCGCGGTGCTCACGAGCGGACCCTCGCTGGCACTCGCCGGGGGCATCTTGATCGGCTTGTCGGCGTCACTGCTCCTGCTAACGCACGGCAGAATCGCGGGCATCAGCGGTATCTACGGTGGCCTGCTGCGGTACCAAGGGACTGAGCGCCTGTTTCGACTCGCGTTTCTCGGAGGCCTCCTCTTCACGGGCGGCGTACTCGCCGTCGTCGCGCCTTACATGTTTCCTGCTGCGACCTCCTCCTCGACGCCGCTCGCGATCGTCGCGGTTGCGGGTGCGCTTGTTGGCTACGGCACGCGCCTCGGCGGCGGTTGCACGAGCGGCCATGGCGTCTGCGGAATGAGCAGGCTCTCGGCGCGCTCACTCGTCGCGACCCTAACGTTCATTGCAACCGGCGCCTTGACCGTCTTTTCCATGCGTCATCTGTTTGGGAGCGCCCAATGAAATCGACCTCTTTCGTCGTTGCCTCCGGGGCTCTCTTCGGCCTTGGCCTGGGCGTGTCAGGAATGACGCTCCCCTCAAAAGTGAAGGGGTTTCTCGACTTTACCGGGCACTGGGATCCGAGCCTCATGTTCGTCATGATGGGCGCAATCGGCGTTCACTTCGTGCTGATCCGACTCATCCGAAAGCGCTCGGCTCCCTGGTTCAACGCAACGTTTCAGATCCCAACGCGCAGCGACTTTGACAAGCGCCTTGTCCTCGGCGCGGCGCTGTTCGGCGTCGGTTGGGGCCTAGGCGGCTATTGTCCAGGCCCTGGCCTCGTGAGCGTCGCCAGCGGCAGTCTTCCTGCCATTGTGTTTGTCGCCGCGATGACCATCGGCATGGCGGTTCAGCACCTCACCGATCGCCCATCGCGCTCGCCCGCCGAGAGCGACCCAGCTCCCAACGCCGTGACGACTGAAACATGATAGAAACGATCGATGAAACAGCCCCCTTCGAACTTTGAGTCGATTCTCGTCGAAGGCGCACTCGAAAATTTAGGAGGAGCGGCTCTGCTGATTGATGGCCGCCAGCGGGTTCTCTATGCCACGCCCGAGGCAAGTCGGTTGCTCGGGCATGCGGTGTCGAGAGGCGCCGCAGCTGTGGACGCTATTTGTGGCAACCAAGCGCGACCACCAATCGCAGACGCGCTCTCACAAGGCAAGGCCATCGACACGATCATCCCCGCGACCGGCACTTCGCGCGCAAACCTGCTGCGTGTGCGCACGATGCCATTGCCAGCCGAGCGACGTCGGCATGGCGCACTCATTCTTCTCAGCGACGCGGGGCAGGCAGAGACCACCGACGCTGAGCTGTTCTTTGGCATGTGGACGCAAGACCCGAAGATGAAACGATTGTTTCGCGCCATCGAACGCGTCGCTGTGGACGACGTCACCGTCCTTGTTCGAGGCGAGACCGGCGCAGGAAAAGAGCTTGTCGCAGCCGCGCTTCACCAGCTTTCGACGCGACCAAAGGGTCCGTTCCGCGCGATCAACTGTGCAGCACTTCCGAGCAACCTCCTCGAAAGCGAGCTCTTCGGTCATGCGCGTGGAGCGTTTACCGGCGCTGTCCGCGACATGCCGGGGCACATTCAACTAGCCAACCGCGGCACGCTCTTTCTCGATGAAGTGGCCGAGATGCCCCTCGAACTTCAGGCGAAGCTCTTACGCGTGATCGAGACACGGACGGTCATTCCGGTAGGCTCGCGCGAGCCGATTCCAGTCGATATTCGCATCGGTTCAGCGACACACCGAGCGCTGCGAAAGGAAGTTGCGGCCGGACGGTTCCGGGCCGACCTTATGTTTCGCCTGCGCGTAATTCCCCTCTTTTTGCCCCCGCTTCGCGAACGAATTGGCGACGTCACGCTACTCGTCTCTCAGTTTCTGATTGAGATGAACGAGACGCGGCGAAGGAGCATCAAGCGCGTCACCCCTGCCGCGATGCATGCTCTTGAGCAGCACGCCTGGCCGGGAAATATTCGCGAGTTGCGAAACGTGCTCATGTACGCATACGCCATGGGCGAAGGCGACCTGCTTGCCGCCGAGCATTTGCCACCCGAGTTGCTCGATTTAGAAGTGGCAACCCAAGAAGGCGTCGCAGTGGACGCGCCTCAGGATGCCGCGCACAGAAACGATGAAGCGCAAGCCATCATCCTGGCACTGAAGCAATCGGGCGGGCGGCGTGAAAGGACCGCGAACCTGCTCGGCATGAGCCGCATCACACTCTGGCGACGCATGCGCGACTTGGGCATCACCGTCCCGCTCGCGTAGCCCATGAAACACGTTTCATCGCACCGTTTGGCACCAATCGTGCTGCCGAGCCCTACAAGCCCCCCCGCTCAACGAGGTACCTGTCATGTTGCTCCGACAACTATTCGATACCGAAAGCTCGACCTACACTTACCTGCTCGGCGATCGCGAAAGCGGCGAAGCAGCACTGATCGACCCCGTCCGAGAGAACGTCGATCGTGATCTCAAGTTAATTGACGAACTGGACCTTCGCCTCGTCCTTGTTCTTGACACACACATGCACGCCGATCACGTCACAGGCGCGGGTGACCTTCGTGCACGCACGGGCGCAAAGACCGTCGGCGGCATCAGCGGTGCCGCGTGCACGGACATCCACGTGGGGCACGGCGACGTAGTGCGGGTCGGCAAAACCGCTATCACGGCTCTTGCCACACCTGGACACACCGACGACAGCGTCTCTTACACCGTCACCGGTTTCGTTTTCACGGGCGACGCTCTCCTGATTCGCGGATGCGGTCGAACCGATTTTCAGAACGGCAATGCGGGCGACCTCTTCGACACCATCACCAAGGTGCTCTTTTCGCTCCCGGACGAA
>CAMBEV010000141.1 GCA_945865595.1 Nannocystis exedens
CCAAAGGGTTAAGGGGGAAGCCCCACTCGAACCGCAAGGGCCCTAGCGGCGAGAACCAACGTACGCCGAAGCCAGCGCTAGTGCGCAGGAAAAGCATGCTCTGGGCACCGTCGAAACAAGGACTCACAACCTTTGAGAACTGCGGTGCCGGGGCTGTCTTGCAGAAGCGCTCTTCGAGGTTCCAAGTGTTGCCGACATCAAAGAACGCGACGCCGCGAATGCCGACTTTGTCGAGTACCGGAAATTCAAATTCGATATTCGTATACGCCTGCATGTTCCCGCCGATGACTGCGCCGTTTGCGATCGGATTCGAGTTCGGGTCGAGCGCAGAGTTGACGGGCAGGCGAGGGCCGATCGTGCGCAAGCGGTAGCCTCGCATGTCAAAGATGCCGCCGAGGAAGAAGCGTGCGTAAATCGGCAAGCTCGTGTCGTTTGGGCTCGTGACGAGTCCGACGTCGTTGCGCATCTTGAGAACAAAACCACTGCCAGGCTGGCCGCTGTTACCGCCAAGGGGCAAGTAGAACTGGGTGGTCAGCCGGTGCCGAATGAACTCAAGCTGGCTGCCGAGTAAGCTCGTCGCAAACTCGCTCGAAGCCTGCAAAAACATGCCCGAGGTCGGAAAAATGCGGTTGTCGCGCGTGTCATAGGTAAGGGTCGGACGCACCGACATCGTGCGACCCGACGTGTAGAGGTTGGCAAGCGGCAGCTTTGGCTGAAGGTTCACCGCGCTGGTGGCACCGAAGAACGTGCCCTGCGTCGCGCTGTCGACCGAATCGTGCTGCGCAGTCAGCGTCATGCCGAGCCGCAGCTTTGGCTGGATGATCGCGTAGCCGAAGGTGATCGACCCGCCACGGGTCAGGCGCGCGAAGTCCTGAAAGATGAAGTACTGGTTGAAGAGCTCGGTTGAGAACGACCAGTCAGAATCGAGGAAGTAGGGTTCATAAAGGCGTAACGAAACAAGCTGTCGCAAACCCGATATGGATGCCTGGAGAGAAAGCGCCTGACCATTGCCAAATAGATTCTGCTGATTGACAGTTGCCGTCGCAATAAATGTTTCGATTGACGAGAACCCGGCGCCGACGTTGAACTGGCCTGTTGAGCGCTCGTTGACGTCGAAGGTGACGACGATCTTTGTGGGATCCGACCCCTGCGATGTGGACACGTCGGCGCGATCGAAGAAGCCGAGCGCCAGTACCCTGCGGCGAGAGTCTTCGAGGCCTGTTTCGTTGAAGAGTTTTCCCTCGGCGACTTCGAATTCGCGGCGCACCACCTTGTCGCGCGTCTTGACGTTGCCCTTGATTTCGATGCGCTCAATCGTCACGAGTGCGCCCCGCCGGATACGCACCTGGACGTCGACCGCATTCGTCTTGCGATCGACTTCGACTCGTGGCTCGGCCTCGACATTGGCATAGCCGGCGTCGCGGTACTTCGTCTTTACCGCCTGCATATCCTTCTGGATGGCGGATCGGTTGACCCAGTCTCCGGGCTGAGCGGCGATGAGCTGGCGAAGGGCGCGACGGCCTCCGAGCGGGTCGACTTCCTTGCCGTCTGTGTCGACTTCGGTCACGCGCAGCTGACGGATTTTGTATCGCGGCCCTTCACTGACCACGAGCATCACGTCGAGCCCTTCTCGGTCGGGCGTCAACATCACGCGGGGCGCTGCGAAGCGAACGTCCAGGTACCCGCGATCGTAGTAGAGCGCGCTCATCAAGAGGATGTCGCGCTCAAGCATGCTCTGCTTGTAGGACCCGAACGAAAAGAAGGAACCTTGGCCGGTTTCCATTACCTCGCGCAGCTCGGCGTCGGGGAGGTGATCGTTGCCGATGATCGTGATGCGCTGGACGGTAACCTGATTGCCCTCGGTGACCTTGAATGTGACGCCAACTTCGTTATCGCGATATTCGACAATGCTGAATTCAGCGTTGGCGAGGAAATAGCCCTTTTCGCGATACGCCTCTTTGATTCTGTCCGCGCTTCGTCGCAAGGCGGCGCGGTTGAGGACCGAATTCGCCTTGATCTCCACGACTTCGTTGAGGGCCGCCTCGTCGAGCTCATCGTTGCCCGAGTAGGTAATTTCACGAATGTTGGGCCGCTCTTGCAGGATGAAACGAAGAACCACACCAGAATCGGTGCGCGTGAGGTCGACCTTGATGTCGCTGAAGAACTTCGAGTCCCAGAGCGCGCGAACGTCGTTGGCGAGCGCGTCAGCGGAGAATACGTCCTTCAATTTGACGTGAAGGTAGCCGCGAACTTCGACCTCGGGCAGCCTCCCCGGGTTCTTGATCTCAATGCGAACGATCGGCAGTCCTTCGGCCTTTTCCGCCTCATTCGGTGGAAGGCGCGGAATCGGCGCCTCATCGGCCAAAGACGCGGCGGCCAAAGAGGCCGCAGAAGGTGTGCCGCCGTCGCCTGTACCGCCGTCGCCTGTACCGCCGTCGCCTGGGCCCGCGTCAGCGGCGTGCGCGCGAGCTCCAATCGTGAGCCACAATGCACAAAAAATGACGCAAACGACGAAGGAACGCGCCACAAGAAGGCAAGGGCGAACGAAGAGCATCACGTTGATGAATCCAAGGAGCGCGCGATCAAGGTCGGCAAGCTCGTACCTCACCCGAAGCCGCTGGGTCAACCCGCGTCAACCAGCTCTGCGCACACGACCCCCTACACGAAGTTCGTCTTGCGAGGGCGCCGGCACGCCTGATACATCGAAACGCTACCTGAACAAAAGATGAGCTCAGCAAACCAAAGTTCGAAGGCAGGTACCCGTGGGGGGGGGCGAAAGCGCGGCGGGGGAGATGATGACGGCCCAGCCGCGCCGATCTTCGACAGCACGCTCTCAGAGGAGGCGCAGCGTCGATACCTGCACTATGCACTAAGCGTCATTACGTCGCGGGCGTTGCCTGACGTACGCGATGGTCTGAAGCCCGTGCAGCGACGCATTCTGTATGCCATGCGGGAGCTCGGGCTGCGGCCGGACGCGAAGTATCGCAAGTGCGCGTTGATCGTCGGTGAAGTTCTCGGCAAGTATCACCCGCACGGCGACGTAAGCGTGTACGACGCGCTGGTTCGGCTGGCGCAAGACTTTTCGATGAGCGTCAAGTTGGTTGACGGCCGAGGCAACTTCGGTTCGGCCGACGGCGACGCAGCGGCTGCCTATCGTTACACCGAAGCCAAACTTCAATTCGCGACGCTCGAACTCCTCGACGAGCTCGACAAGGGCACCGTCCTCTTCCGTTCGAACTTCGACAACACGAAGCAAGAGCCGACGGTTCTACCTGCGCGCTTTCCGAACCTGCTTGTGAACGGCTCGTATGGCATCGCGGTTGGCATGGCGACGAGCATTCCGCCTCACAACTTGGGCGAAGTCATCGACGCGAGCATTGCGCTGATTGATGACCCTGACTTGACGGTCAAGGGACTTACCAAGTTTATCAAGGGTCCTGACTTTCCGACCGGCGGGCAGCTGCTGTCTTCGCGCGCCGAGATGCAGGAGGTTTACTCGACGGGCTCGGGCTCAATGAAGCTGCGCGGCGAGTGGAGCACCGAAGACGACAAAAAACGCGGGTTGCAGATCGTGATCGAGTCGATTCCCTACGCGGTTGAGCGACGGGCGGTCGTCGAGAAGATCGCCGAAGTGATCATCTCGAAGAAGCTGCCGCTCTTGCTCGACGTACGCGACGAGAGCACGCACGAAACGCGTGTTGTGCTCGAGATCAAGAGGGACGCCGATCCACAACTGGTGATGGCGTACCTCTACAAGCACACGCCGCTCGCCACGAACGTGCAGGTCAATCTCACGTGCCTGATTCCGACGGACAATCCGCAGGTTCCAACGCCCGAGCGACTCGACCTGCGCTCTATGCTCACGCAGTTCTTGAAGTTTCGCTTCGACGTCGTCACCAAGCGCACCGCGTTCGATCTCGAGCAGCTGCGACGTCGCATTCATGTGCTCGAGGGTTTTGCGGTCGTCTTCGACGCACTCGACGAGACCATTCGCATCATCCGAAAATCGCAGGGCAAGAAGGATGCGGCCGAGAAGTTAGTGGTGCGCTTCAAGCTCGATGCCGAGCAGGTCGACGCGATTCTCGAACTTCGCCTCTATCGATTGGCACAGCTCGAGATCAATTTGATTCGCGAGGAGCTCGGTGAGAAGGGGAAAGAAGCCTCGCGCCTCGCAAGCTTGCTGAAGAGCGAGCCCGCACGCTGGAAACTCATTCGTATTGAGCTCGAAGGCGTCAAAGCGAAATTTGCGCAAAAGCGGCGCACGAAGGTGGGTGGTGTCGTCGACGAGCCCGAGTACGACGCTGAGGCATTCATCGTCGACGAAGATGCGACTGTCATTCTCACGCAGCAAGGATGGCTGAAGCGCCAGCGCGAAGTGAAAGACCTGTCGACCGTCCGCGTCCGTGAAGGCGATCAAGTGATCGGCCTTGGCTTCGGCAGCACCAAGTCGAGCCTCGCGTTCTTTTCGAACTTGGGCACTTGCTACGTCGGTCGCATTGTCGATGTTCCGGCGACCACAGGCTACGGCGATCCCGTGCAGAAGCTCTTCAAGATGACCGACGGCGAACGCATCGTGGCGATGATGAGCTTCGACAGTCGGGTTCTCCTGGTGCCCTCCGCAACCGACGACAGCGAGCCAGAACCACCGTATGCGGTTGTCGTGACGAAGACGGGCCAAATGTTACGATTCTCGTTACGAGGTCATCGCGAGCCGTCGACGCGTGCGGGACGCAAGTACGCGCGCCTGAGCGAAGGCGATGAGGTCGTCTTTGTGGGGCTCACGCGCAAGAGGCAGCATGTGGCGTGTGCGACGCGCAACGGGCTTGGCCTTGCGACCGACGTCGAGGAAGCGCCGCTTCTTTCAGGTGCCGGAAAAGGCATCATGTTGATCAAGCTTCATGACGATGATGCAGTGGTCGGCGGTGCGCTTTTGAGCAAGTCGAGCGACGATCTTGTGGTCGAAACCGATAAGGGCAAACAGATGAGGGTGAGCCTTGCGTTCGTGGCAGGAGCCCGTGCGTCGCGAGGCGAAGCAATCGTCAAGCGCTCGCAAATTGTGCGCGTGGTACCCCCTGAGATCACGCTGCCAGAGGTGCCGTCATGAGCAACGAGACCACGTACACCGCCAAAGACATCGAGGTGCTTGAGGGCCTCGAGCCAGTGCGCAAGCGGCCCGCGATGTACATCGGCGGTACCGATACGCGAGGCTTTCATCATCTCCTTTGGGAGATTGTCGACAACGCGGTTGACGAAGTGATCAACGGCCACGCCAAGCGCATCGAAGTCACACTCGATGCCGACAAGAAGGGCGCAACGGTGAGCGATGACGGGCGCGGCATTCCGGTCGACGTACATCCCAAGTACAAGCGTTCTGCACTCGAACTCATCCTGTGCACCCTGCACGCGGGCGGAAAATTCGGCGGCACCAGTTACCAAGTGTCTGGTGGCTTGCACGGCGTTGGCGCGTCGGTGGTCAACGCGCTTTCCGAACAGCTCGACGCAACCGTTCGCCGAGGCGGTCAAGAATATAGACAATCGTACGTTCGCGGCGCTGCTTCGAACAAAATCGCCAAGGTTGGGCCGTCTCGCACCCACGGAACAACCATTCACTTCAGACCCGACGTCGAGATTTTTGGCACAGGCCAAGTGTTCAACGTGCAGGTTGTTTTAGAGCGTCTCGAGGCGAAGTCTTACCTTCACAAGGGTCTCAAGATTTCGTTCAAAGAGTCGCCGAGTGCAGAAGCCGTTCATCTTGAACACCCAGGCGGCATCGTCGAGTACTTGCAGAAAATTCTGACTGATCGCGGCAAGGCTTCGGTGCATCCGCAGTCGTTCACCATCGAGCGCGAAGAGCCGCTGCGTATGGAGCTCTCGCTGCAATGGACCGAATCAACCGATGAGCTCGTGAAGAGCTACGCGAACGGCATCCCAACACCGTCAGGCGGGACGCACGAAGCGGGCCTGAAGCAGGCGGTCGCAAAGGCCGTGCGCAACTACATGACGACGCACGAACTCACGCCCAAGGGGGTCACGCTCACCGCGGAGGACATTCGCGAAGGCATGTGCGCTGTTCTCAGTGTGTACGTTCCGGAGCCGCAATTTCAGGGACAAACGAAAGATCGCCTCAACAACCCCGAAGTGCAGGGGCACGTCGAAACGGCCGTTCGCACCGCGCTCGAGCAATGGCTCCACGACAACAAGCGCACGTCAGAGGGCATCCTCGCGCGCATTGTGCTCGCGGCCCGCGCACGTGAGGCCAGTCGCGCGGCAATCAGTGAGGTCAAGCGCAAAGGGGCAGTCAGTCATCGCCTCAACTTGCCTGGCAAGCTCGCCGATTGTTCGAGTACCGATCCCGTGACCAGTGAGCTGTTCTTGGTCGAGGGCGATAGCGCAGGCGGCAACGCAAAACAGGGGCGCGATCGACGCACGCAAGCGATCTTGCCTCTTCGCGGCAAGGTGCTCAACGCGGAGCGCGCGAACACGCAGGCCATCACTGGAAACAAAGAGCTTCAAGACATCGTGTCCGCGCTCGGTTGCGGCGTCGGAAATGATTTCGATCTGTCGAAGTTACGATATGGTCGCGTCTTCTTGCTTATGGACGCGGACAGCGACGGCTACCACATCTCAACGTTGCTTCTGACGTTCTTCTACCGGCACTTGCCAGGACTCATTCGCAACGGGCACATCTTCTTGGCCATGCCACCGCTCTTTCGTATCGACGCCGGCAAGGCAACGTTTTGGGCGCTCGACGAGGTCGAAAAAGAAAAGGTGCTTGCCGAGTTGCCCAAGAACGTTCGTCCTGAAATTAGCCGGTTCAAGGGCCTCGGCGAGATGAGTGCGGATGAGCTCAAGAGCACGACGCTCGACCCTCGCAAGCGAAGGGCGCTTCGGGTCACCATCGGCGAGGAGCTTGAAACTGATCGCATTATGAACGAATTGATGGGCAAAGATCCCGCGCCACGCTTTCGGTTCATCATGGATCGCGCAGGTCGAGCTCAAGCGGAAGATCTCGACGTCTAGAGCTTTATAGAGCGTGCTCAGCCTTTACTGTTCACCGGGAGTGTGTCACACCCATCCGCCATGAAGCTGAAGGTCCTCGGCGCTGCGGGCTGTCTGTTGGTTGCGTGCTCATCAGTCAAGGAAGTTTCCCGTTTTGGCAATCAGCCTGCGGGTGACGACGGCGGCGTGACGGTGGGTTCCGACTCTGGCCCGAGCTTCAACACCGACCCTGATAGCGGCGGCCCCGTGTGTGTGCCGTCGAAGGGCAACTACGACATTCCCGGCAACAATTGCGACGATGACGGCGACGGCCAAACCGACAACGTGTCGGCATGCGACAGCGCGCTCGGCGTCACCGGCGATGCGGCATCGTTCGCCAAGGCGCTCGGCATCTGCCGTTCGGCAAGCGACGGGGGCTGGGGCCTTATCTCGGCGACCTATCTCGATGGCTACCTGACCAGTGGTGCCCCCGCGGCGGGACAACACGGTATCCTCCCGAAGTTTGGGAACATCCTCAAGCCGCGCGAAGGCGATCGGCTCGGCGTGCTTAGCTCCGGCTACGCGCGCGAGTACAACAACGCAGGCGGCACGTACGACAAGTACGGGTGCTTCCGCAATGGAGAGTCGATGGGTGGCTACTCCGGCGGCTCTGTTCCGTCCGGTTATCCAAAGTCGATTCCGGGTTGCGAGGCGGACCCTGAAGTCTACGATTCAATCGTCGTGCGGCTCAAGTTGCGTACGCCCGCCAACGCGAAGGGCCTTTCGTTCAACTTCAACTTTCTATCGGGCGAATGGCCTGAGTACGTCTGCACGAGCTACAACGATGGCTTCCTCGCGATGTTGACCTCCAAGGCGTTCAACAACGGCGTGGCTGAGAACATCTCGTTCGATCCCCAAAACCGGCCCGTCAGCGTCAACAACGGATTCTTCGATCGATGCCAAGGCGGCAACGCAACGTGCGGGCGATCGGCATGTGCGGCCGGTGACGGCGAACTTTGGGGCACGGGCTTCTATTGTCCGGGCAACCACTGCTACACGTCCGGGAAAGAAGACACGGGCGGTGGCGCGACGGGCTGGCTCGAAACACAAGCGCCGGTTGGGGCCAACGAAGAAGTCACGCTCGATTTCATGATCTGGGACACGGGCGACTCTTCGTTTGATTCAAGCGTCTTGCTCGACAACTTCCAGTGGATCGCGGGCGAGACTACGACCTACACCGATCGACCGCGTTGAATGTCTGCTCTCTTTTCGAAGGTGCTGATCGCCAATCGCGGTGAGATTGCACGTCGGGTCATTCGCACCTGCCGAAAGCTCGGGATCGGCACCGTCGCTGTCTACTCAGAAGCCGACGAGCATGCGCCACACGTCAAGGAAGCTGACGAAGCGTTTCTCATTGGGCCGCCGCCGCCAAAGGACTCGTACCTCGTTATCGACAAGTTGATTGACGTTCTCAAGAAGAGCGGCGCGACGGCGGTTCATCCTGGTTACGGTTTTCTCAGCGAAAAAT
>CAMBEV010000142.1 GCA_945865595.1 Nannocystis exedens
GGCTTGCGTCAAGAGGCCCGCGAGAAAGCCAAGGCCGCTTCCACCCTTGCCCGCCGCCGCTCCCACACCCACGCCGACGGCAGTACCCGCTGCCGCGCGAAAGACTGCGCGCGTGATTGCGCTTGCGATCGCCATGTCTTCGAGCCTGCGGAAGCTCTGTCTCACGTCGCCATCGAGGTCGATCTGGGCGCTGGGCGCGATCGCCACACCGTCAAGTTTAATGACGGGTTGGTGCGTGAGCGGCACGGTCTGTTCGAGCGTCGGGTAGTTGATCCACGTCACCGCCCCTTGGCCCGCCATGCCGAGCGTGACCGGTGTCAAGAACATGCCGACGCGCGCGACCGCGAGACCGATCGGCAAGCGCACGGACACCCTGTGCGGTACGCGGCCGTCGCCGACGATGAACAAGATCTCGGAACCGCGCCCAGACAACCCCGGTGCGTCGGCAAGCGCCTTGTCGATGCGCTTGGTGCGGTATGAGCCGCCACGCGCGACCGCGCGCCCCACATCGTGCTTCACGAACGCGAAGCTCGGGTGAGCGAGCGCGTCGTCAAACCAGTGGAGGGCGAGGTCCGGCTCGTCGGCCTGCAAGAACGCCGAGCCCGCTAAGAAGGCCGCGAGGCCGAGCGAAACGCCCTCTTCCTTCATTTTGTCCTTGAGGTACTTGTGCATCACGGCGAGCCGTCGCGCTTCGACCTTCGCGCCGCCCAGGTCACCTTGTTCAAGGTAGTTGACCATATTGAAGGTGTTGATCAGCAGCTTCTCGAACGGAGGCGCGCGGTATTTGCCAACGGAGTCAGAGAACAAGTACTTACCGACTTCCTCCATCGCCTTCGGAGACAGGTCGAGCATATCGATCGCTTTGTCGGCGGCTTCAAAGTCACGCTGGCTGTTGTTAAAGGCGCGAACGGACTGGTGGATGCTCGCGCGGTCGAGGAGCAAGAGCGCGTTGTCGCCGTCGAGATCCCGCGGCAAGTCAGACTCGCGCTTGACGTCCATCTCGTTGTTCAAGACGCGGATCGCCTCGCGAGGGCGCCCCTCATCGAGCGCCGTGCGCATGGCAAGCGTTCGTGCGGTATGACCACCGCAACCGACGAGGGCCCCCCAAGCCCCCAAAAGTGCGAGGGCGCCGGGGCGAAGTCTCACCGTACAGCCTTGGTGATCTCTTCCTTGCCCTGCCAGCGAATCGCGCCGGTTTCGACCTCGATCACCTGGAGAAACAACCAGTATTGAACGCGGCGCATGTCGTCGTTGCGCTCATCAACGGCGAAGATTTTCCCCGTGACGTAATATTGTACACCAAGTTGACGACCGTATTGCGGGATGTGACGCGGGTCGAACACCGGATGTTGCGCACCCTCAATCTGACGGATCATCTCGCTTTGGCGCTCTTGGCTGACGACGGTCACGACTTCACTGTTGACCAGCCAGGTCTCAACCTCGCCGAGGAGCGACTGAAGGACGGGCTCAATATGCTCACTGGTGTCGTTACGGATCGGCGCGATGGCAACGGTGGTTCGCTCGCCGCGCGCACGCCAGCCGTCCATGACGGGCGCAGTGCGCATCTTGCCGAGAAGCGTGGTGAGCGAGCGCTGCACGTCCTCTTTGTCGAGGCCTGTCGACATGGCGTGGGCATCGATAGACGGGTCGTCGGACCCGCGGACAATCTCGCGCCCGCCGCAGCCGCCGAGAACCGAAAGAGATAGTGACAAGAGCGAAAGAGCGAAGAGCCGGGTAAGTCGCATGGCCTTCGGTCTAAGCGGCAAAGCTCTGCCGCGCAACGTACTGACGCGTTTGTAAGCAATTTTTCATGGAATCACGCGCGTGTGGGTTCAGCGCGCGAGTTCGGCTTCGAGCACCCTGCGCACCTCGGTCTCTGGATTGAGCCCTTCAAGGCGCGTGTACCCGATCCAGAGAAGCGGCAACCCTTCGCCTCCGATGGCGTCATAGAGCGCTCGATCGCGCACCTGCACCGCATCCGTACCCGGATCGTTCAGACACTTGACGAATGCCTGCTCGTCGAGGCCCATCGCAACGGCCATCCTAGTCGTCCCCTGTGCCGTCAGGCTGCCCAGAGGTGCGCGGAACAGCGCGTCCGCCATGCGATCGCCCTGGCCCATCTTGTCAGCACAGACGGCTCCACGTGCCGCATCGGGCGCGTGCGGGTGCATGCGCAAGGGAACCTGTTTGCGAACGAGGTGAACCTGGTGCTCGTGCCCTTGGAGCGCAGCACTCAGATTTTCGTGCATCGCCCTGCAATAGGGGCACTCAAAATCGGCAAAATCGATCAGCACGATTTGACCAGGCGGGTGAGCCGCAAGCTCGGCGCGTAGCGCATCGGGCACGACCACGACCTTGCGCGAGAGCGTGAGTAGCGGCACCAACCCACACGCAAGCGTCAATAGGCCGAAGCCCCATCGACCCCCTGGTCCGAGTGGTGGTGGCGGCGTGCGCAAGGCCCACCAAGCCGCGGCGAGCGACAAAAGCGATGACACGTCGGCGACCGCGCAGTACGGGCAAAGGCGTCCGAGCTTCACCTGCACACCGATGAAAAACAGGCCAAATAGAGCGCAGATGGCCCCAACTACGACCTGCGTGCGGCGCGCAAGAACGCCGTCAGAAATCGCGAGTGAAGCAAGAAGCGAGAAGCCCATGACGCCGAGCATCGGTGTCGAAATGCCTGCGATCGATGCCCACGCACTGCGCTTCGCGGCTTCGCACCCAGAGCCCTCACCGCACGCCAGAGGCACGGCGCTTTGATAGTCAACAAACAGGACGATACTGACCGCGAGTCCAAACAGAGCGGGCACAAGCATGGCGAAGCGCGTGCGGTGCATCCAGGAACAGGTGCGGCAAGTCGGCGCGCAGGTCAAGACCGATGGCGGCGAGACAATTGTTGCAGGCGCCGCACACAAATAGGGATACGAAGGGCCTCAGATGGCCACTTTGCCCGACAGAACAAGGATCGTTGAGACACTCGCCGACGCAGGGCGTCCAATGCACTTTGGGGAACTCGTCACCCGGCTTGACGTTGACGACGCCGACCGAGGCGCGTTGGAGCGCCAGCTCGACGCACTTTGCTACGACGGGACGCTCGACGCGCTGCCAGGCAACCGCTTCAAGACCGCGCGTGAACGACAAAGGGCGCCACAAGCCCGAGGCCAAGAACGCGAGGGCATCCTCACGGTCAACGCGCGGGGCTTCGGTTTCGTCGCGGCGGCGGCGCATGCCAATGACGACGTGTTCATCGAGGGCTCACAGATGGGCGCCGCAATGCACCTCGACAAGGTGCGCGTGCGCGTGAACCGGCGAGGACACAAAGGCGTCGAGGGCGAGATCGTCGAAGTCCTTGAACGTGGCCTCAGTCGCGTCGCAGGCATCCTGCGGCGACGCGGAAAGTCGACCTGGGTTGAGCCCGACGACCCACGTGTGCGCGGTCCGATCGCACTCAACAACCAAATTGACAATGCCGAGGGCGAAGGCAACAGCGGAACCGACGGCGACGCGGTCGTTGTGCGCATCACGCGCTTTCCGATGTTCGCGGACGAGATGCCTCAAGCGGTGCTCGAAGCGGTGCTTGGTAAACCCGGTGAACTAAACGTCGAAGCCGCAAAAATCTTGCTCCTCGCAGGCATCAAGGAACTGCACTCTGAGAATGCGGTTCACGAGAGCGAGGCGTTCGGCCCTGTCGTTCCCGAAGATATGAAACAAGGCCGGGTCGATTTTCGACATCTGCCCTTGCCAACGATCGACCCCGAAGACGCGCGCGATCACGACGACGCGGTGTGGGTTGAGCGCACAGGCGACGGCGGGTACCGCGCGTTCATTGCGATCGCCGACGTAAGTTCCTACGTGACGCCGGGCACCGCGATCGACGCCGAAGCCCTCGTGCGAGGCTGCAGCGTTTACCTTCCCGATCGCGCAGTGCCCATGCTGCCTCGAGCGCTATCGTCGAACTTGTGTTCGCTCCTTCCCGACGAAGATCGCTTGTGCCTTTGCGCGGAGGTCAACCTTGACGCGAGCGGCAACATTGCCGGCACGAAGTTGCATCGCGGTGTGATGCGCAGCCAGGCGAAGCTCACCTACGGCGGCGTCGCACGAGCACTGCGACTCACTGAATTGCAACCGATCGATCCAAAGGCCGAAGGCCTCATCGACGGCCTGCGCGTCGCACAAGAATTGTCGCTGCTCTTGCGCAACAAGCGCATGAAGCGAGGCGCGCTCGACTTCGAATTGCCCGAAGCGAAGGTGACGCTCGATCCGGTGTCGGGGGAGCCCGTCAGCGTGCGCAAGCGCTCTGAAGATCCCGGAATGAAGAAGGCGTATCAACTCATCGAAGAGCTCATGTTGCTCGCCAACGAGGTCGTCGCCGACATGCTCACGGCGAAGCAAATTCCGACGGTGTATCGCGTACACGCGCCACCTGACGCGATGAAACTCGATCGCCTCGCTGGCCTGTGCGAGATGCTCGACATTCCGTTCGACATCGAAGCGACGCAGAACCCAAAGCTGCTCGGCAAGTTGCTCAAGTCGTTTAGCGCGCATCCACTCGCACGCGTGTTGAACAGCGCCCTCTTGCGCTCACTGAAACAAGCGACCTACGACACGACCAACATCGGTCACTTCGGCCTCGCGTCGAGTGCATACTTGCACTTCACCAGTCCGATTCGTCGCTACCCTGACTTGCTCGTGCATCGCGCCATGCATCGCTTGCTTCTCAATCAGCCTACGCAGGCGAGCGTTGAGCAGAAGCAGCAGCTCACCGAGGCGGCCTTTGCTTCGTCGCAAGCCGAGCGCAAGTCGATGGATGTGGAGAGGCAGACACTCGACCTCTACCGCGCGCACTACATGCTGAAGCACCTCGGAGAGGAGTTCGAGGGGCTCGTCACGACCTTCGTCGGCTCGGGTGCATTTGTGTCCATCGATGATCCATTTGTGGAAGTCCTCGTAAAACTTGAAGATTTCGGCGATGATAGCTACGAAATCGACGACCTGGGGTTCACCTGCACGGCAGGGCGATCGGGCGACCGCATCATGCTCGGCGACACGATGCGCATTGAGATCATGGAGGTGAACCTGTTCAGGCGAACGGTCTATGCGCGTCGCGTGCAAGCCGGCGGGGGCAAGAGCGTCTCTCGTGCAGAGCGAAGGGGCCATGGGAAGAAGGTCGTGAAGGATGCGACGCCCGCACGGGGAGACCGCAAGGGCGCCAAACCAAGCAAGGCCGCGGACCCAAACCGGAAGGGCCCCGCGCGTCCGCCCGCGAAAACCAAAGCGAAAACAAAGTTTGGTCCTAGCGTCGGCACCATGGTGCCCAAAGGCAAGAAGCGCAGTGGCAGTGGCAAGCCTGGCGGCCGCGGAAAACGGTAAGCGACTTGACCATTTGCCTCGGGTCCATGAACGTAAAGTCCGGCACTCCCGCGCGTTACTGCGGGTCCCGGCTCAATCAAAGTTCGATACCTTGACGAAGATCGCGATCGTCTTGCGCGCTAATCGCGTCGACGAGCTTGGTCACCTCGGGTGACTCTTTTGGCACTTGAATCATGAAGTGAACGTAGACGTCACCGGGTTCTTTACCCTTACGTGCAACACCCTTGCCGCGTACGCGCACGACCGTTGCGCTCGACGTGGCCCGCGGGACTTTGAGCGTGACCGCGCCATCGACCGTGGGCACACGCACCTTAGCGCCGTGGTAGGCCTCAGCAAGCGAGACCGGCAAGTTCAGGTGGAGGTCGTCGCCCTCGCGGCGGAAGTGCGGATGCGGCTTCACATGAATGACGAGCACGAGGTCGCCGGCCAATGAACCCGCCGACGGCGCAGGCCCTCCGTGCTCCGGTATGCGCAGGCGACTGCCCTCTTCAGCGCCGGGAGGAATGCGAATCTGCACGGGCTTGCGCTCGATGGTCAGATTGAACACCCCGCCACGAATTGCGTCGGCGAAATCGATCGTCAACTCGCTTTCCAAATCGTGACCCTTGGCAGGGCGGCGCTTGGCCTTGCTGCCAAAGATGTCGAACGAATCGCTGCCGAACAAATCTTCGATGTTGAAGTGGCCGCCACCACCGCGCGAACCTTGGCCCGGATGTCGCTGTTGGCGCTGGGCCCACTCGCGATGGCGCCGGTGCTGTTCTGGATCGAACCCGTCGCGGAGCCCGTCCTCACCGAACTCGTCGTACAGCTTGCGCTTCTTCGGATCGCCCAAGACGTCGTATGCATGACTGGCTTGCTTGAAGCTAGCCTCGGCTTTTGGATTGTTCGGGTTGCGGTCGGGATGGAGCTCTTTAGCGAGCTTGCGAAAGGCCTTGCGAATGGCGTCGCTGTCGGCATCGCGCGACAAGCCAAGAACGCTGTACAAATCCTTACCGGCCATCATTCACCCACCCGTTCGCCAAGCCGAACGTATGTCCCCCGCGCATAGGTAGCAACCGTTACAGGACTTGGTTATAGCGCTCCCATGAAGCGCAAACTGTTTGTCGGTCTCGCGTTCCTCGCACTTGGTTTCGGCTGCCAAAGAACGATGCAGCCTCCCGCAGACGTCGCCTCCTGGCGCCCTGCACCCACGCCCTCAGCGAGTGCCGCGGCGACGACCGCTACACCGGCCGAGTTTGCGAAGCTGACGCGTGCACGCTTCAACGAGCTCGCCGTGCGGCTCAACTTGCCGCTCTACTGGATGGGCGATCGCAATGGCAACGCACGCGTGGATGCCGACGAGGTGAAGACGCTGCTGTTCTACCCAACGTCAACCGTCTGGACGAAAGAGGGAGCGTTTACACCCGAGTTCACTGCGGCTTACGCCGAATTGGTCAAGGCCGACGAGCCCATCAAGGGCCGCGACGACGACGAAACCCGAGTGTCCAATGAGCTCGCCGAAGAACTCGCGCAGGGCGCGCCGACGCTCATCACCACTGACTTGAGCAAACTGGCTCCCGCAGAGAAAAACTTTGTGCGTCACGTATTGCTCGCGGCAAAGCACATCGACGCGCTCTACGGCAAAATGGCAGGCGCCACCGCGCTCGAAGCGAGCGTCGCCGGACTGGCGCCGATGAGCAGAAGCGTCTTCCGCCGCAATTGGGGACCCAAGTGCTCAGCGCCTAAGACGGCGCTGCATCCGAAGTGCAACGCGATCGGAGAAGACGTCAAGACAGTTTCCGACCTGTACCCGGCTAACCTCCAGCAAGCACGTGATTTTTGCGACAAACTAGAGAAGCTGCCGAATGCAAAACCGCTGCTCGAGCCCTTCGTTGTCGTACGCGAAGAGAAGGGCAAGCTCGCTCCGATTCCCTATCAGGTCGCCTACAAGGACGAGATGCAGCAGGTCGCGAGCGAGCTCGACCTCGCGGCGATGGCGCTCGATGGGGTCGAGTCCGAGGCTGCCATGCGTCAGTATTTGCTCGCGGCCGCGAGGGGATTCAAGACGAACGCCTGGCTTGATGCCGACGAGGCGTGGTCGAAGATGAACGCGCTCAATTCAAAGTTCTACCTGCGGGCAGCCCCTGACGAGACGTATTGGGAACCTTGCAACCACAAGGCGGGCTTCCACCTGACCTTCGCGCTCATCAATAAAGAGTCGCTTCAATGGCAAGAGAAGCTCACGCCGGTTCAGCAGGCGATGGAGGACCAGCTCGCCGCACATATTGGCGGACCATACAAGGCGCGCAAAGTTACATTTCACCTGCCCGACTTCATCGACATTGTGATCAACGCCGGTGACGATCGGGACGCGATCGGCGCAACGATAGGCCAGAGCCTTCCGAATTGGGGCAAGGTCGCCGACGAGGGCCGCGGCCGAACCGTTGCTATGAGCAACCTCTACACCGACGCAGACAGCCGCCAAAACCGCAAGGTTCAGGCCTATTCGCTCATCACCGCCGAGACGATGAAGCGCTTCACGGACGCAGACGCACCCGGCCTATTGTCAACCATCTTACATGAAGCGACGCACAACCTAGGGCCCGCTCACGACTATAAATACAAGGGCAAGACAGCGAGCGACGGCTTCGGCGGTGCGCTTGCGTCGATGATGGAGGAGCTCAAGGCGCAGACGGGTGGGCTCTATTACGTCGACCTGTTGCTCAAGAGAGCGCTCATCGATGACAAGACCGCTCTCGCCACCTACCTCGACTCGATCATCTGGGCCTTCGGCCATATCGCACGCGACATGTACGACGGCGACCGCAAGCCCAAGCCGTACAGTCACCTTGCGGCGATTCAGATTGGCTTCCTCATGGAACAAGGCGCGATCACTTTTGACCCGAAGGCGAGCGCCGCCAGCGGGACGGACGTCGGCGCGTTCACCATCGCGTTTGAGAAGTTACCGGTTGCCATTGACAAGCTCATGCAAGAAGTCGGGCGCGTAAAGGCAGAGAACCGCCGCAGCGCGTCGGAGGCTTGGGTGAAGCGATACGTGGATGGAGACGCGGTGCCTCAAGCGGTCATTCGCGACCGTTTTCAGCGTGTTCCGCGCGCGAGTTTCGTTTAC
>CAMBEV010000143.1 GCA_945865595.1 Nannocystis exedens
GAGGGTGAAGGGGACGCTCCTTCGCGGGCACTCGAGCAGGCCCGCGCGCTGTTCGAAAAGATCAACGGAAGTTACGAAGGCGAGGGCCCAGCCCAAAACTGGTTGAAGCATCGCTATTCGGTCAGCTACAGGCAGGCGCCGGTTTTTGCGTCTGGAGCGTTCGTCGATACGATGGAGGTCGCGGCGCGGTGGTCGCATCTCGGCGCCCTCTATGACGGCGTGCGCAAAGCCCTTGGTGAGCACGTATTTGTGATGGCCCACATGAGCCACGCCTATCCCGACGGGTGCTGCATCTACTTCTCGTTTGCGGGAAGCGGCGCTCCGGGCAGCAAGGGCGATTGGCGCGAAGCGTGTGAGACCACCTACGATCGTGCATGGCGCGCGGGGCTCAAGGCCGCCATCGATGCCGGTGGAACCCTCGCGCATCATCATGGTGCGGGTCGTTCGAAAGCGCCGCGCTTGCCGGAAGAACTCGGCGTGGGCCTCGACGTGATTCGGCAAGCCAAGCGCGTCTTCGATCCGAAGGGCATCATGAATCCCGGCAACCTCTTTCCGCTTGATTCGAAGTAGAGGGCTGCGTGCTTCCTATTCGTGACGATTTGCCCACGGAGCGGTTCCCGTGGGTCAACTACGGACTTATCATCGTCAACATACTTGTCTATTGTGGCGAGCGCCTCTCGGCATTCGTGCACGTAGACGGTCGGGTGCTTGCTCCCGATGCGCTCGTCCGCGCGTATGGCCTCGTGCCTGCTCGGCTGTGGAATGCGCCGATTGATGGGGCGCCCACGATCGTGACGAGCATGTTCTTGCACGATCCGAGCAGCGTGGCGCACCTGGCGGCGAACATGCTCTTTCTCTGGATTTTCGGCGACAACGTTGAGGATGCGATTGGCGGCTTTCGCTACCTGCTGCTCTACCTGGGTGCCGGCCTCCTCGCCGCGCTTTCGCAAGCAGCTATCGCACCTGGCTCGTTCATTCCGATTGTCGGAGCGTCGGGCGCGATCTCGGGCGTGCTCGCGGCCTACGGGGTGCTCTATCCGCGATCGCCCGTGACGGTTCTCAACCCAGTGTTGCCTTTATGGTTGGTTTTTGGGCCGTTTCTTGTCCTGCCAGCGTGGCTGATCATCGCGGAGTATTTCATTGGTAACCTCGTGCGTGGCCTGTTGACGATCGGAGCGAAAGAAGGCGGTATCGCGTTCTTTGCGCACCTTGGTGGGTTCGTCGGTGGTTGGCTCCTTTTGCGTGCGCTTCGGCCGATTGAGCGCGATCTGAGTTACGAAAAGTGGTCGCAATGGCGACGGCCGCCCGGGCGGAGCATGCGGTAGTCGAGGGGGTGCGTCGGCGTGCGGGCTGTAGTACGTCCAGCGCATGGATCGGGTTGTTGCCGTTGCGATTGCGATCGAGGCGCTGCTCGGGCTGCTTCCTCATCTCAAGATGCGTCGGCTGTCCGTCATGAGCGTGCCTTGGTTTGTCGCGACGTGGCTCACCCTCGAACTGCCGCTCCATCACCTCGCGTTTTCGCTCGCGCTAGGTGTTGCAGGGGCGTTCGTGCAGGTGCCGCTATGGGTTCTCGCATTGGGGCTGGTGGCATGCGCGGCGCACCTCGCGAACTTCCTGCTGGCACAGCAGTCAGCGGATGTGTTCGTCAAGGCTCTTGACGGATTTCTCCCGACGGCCACGCACGACTCGTTGTCGCTCGCGCTTCATCAGAGAAGGCGCGCATTTCGTACGTTGCCTTATCCGTTCACCCCACGCGGAGTCCGCGTCGTTCGAGACGTGCAGTACGGGCCGCTCAAGAAACGAAACTTTCTTGACGTTTACGTCGGTAAGTCTCCCACGCTGCCAGAAGGTGGGTCGCGGCCCGTCTTGCTCCAGGTGCACGGTGGCGGGTGGACGATCAGTCAAAAGCGACATCAGGCCCGCCCGTTGATGCATTCGCTCGCGGCGGGTGGCTGGGTCTGTGTGGCCATCAATTATAGGCTCAGCCCGTGGGCGAAATTCCCCGATCACATCGTCGACGTGAAGCGAGCGATTGCGTGGGTGAAGGAGCACGTTCACGAGTTCGGCGGCGACCCAGCGCGCATTGTGATCACGGGTGGTTCGGCAGGCGGGCATCTGTCGTCGCTAGCCGCACTGACTCCGAATCACGCTGCCTTTCAGCCCGGCTTTGAAGACAAGGACACCTCGGTCGCGGCGTGTGTCCCGCTGTATGGCGTCTACGATTTTCTCGACCGCCACGGCGATCGGCGTGACCGATCCATTCGTGCGCTGCTGCGCGTCGTGATGCGCAGTTCTGCCGAGGCGTCGCGTGCCGAGTGGGAGCAAGCCTCACCGCTTTCGTGGATCAACCGAAATGCGCCCCCGTTTTTTGTGATTCACGGTAGCGACGACTGCCTCGCTTGGGTCGAGGAGGCACGTCGGTTTGTAGCCGAGCTTCGCAAAGTATCTAAGAATCCGGTTCTATTTGCCGAATTGCCACGCACGCAGCACGCCTTCGAAATTTTTCACTCCACGCGGACCGAGCTTACGATCGAAGCTGTCTCGGCATTCGTCAATGAAGTTGCCGGCTGCTCTTCGCTCCTCCCCAAGCTTGCTTCGCGAGAGCAACCGTCTTAATCAGCAGCCGTGGCTGCGCGTCTTCCGCTTTCCGTTGCCCTTGGTCGGCAGCTCTTCGTGCTTGATGGCGCAATGGGAACGCAGCTGTACGAGCGCGGTGTGCTCTACAGCGCGTGCTTCGAAGAGCTTAACGTGTCGCGCCCCGAGCTCGTGCAGAAGGTGCATGCGGACTACATCGCGGCTGGGGCAAACGTCATTGAGACCAATACATTTGGGGCGAACGCGCTCCGTCTTGAGAAGCACGGCCTCTCAAACCAGGTGCGTAAGCTCAATCGCGCTGGCGTCCAGATCGCGCGTAAAGCGGCCGGTGACGGTGCCTATGTCTTTGGCGCCATTGGGCCGAGTGGTTACTTTCTAGGTAAGGCAACCGAGGAGGACCTCGCGCGGGTAAAGGCGGCGCTCTTCGAACAGGCAAGCGCCTTGACCGAGGCCGAGCCCGATGCGCTCATCCTTGAGACGTTTCGCCAGACCAACGAGGTGGTCCTAGCCGTCGAAGCTGCGCTCGAGGCCAGCGGCGGTCGCGTGCCGGTCATCGCCTCGGTATCGCTCGACGAGCAGGGCCGCATGGCAGACGGAACCGGTGCCGAAGCGATCGCGGTTGCACTCAAAGAACTGGGTGTTGCCGCCGTTGGCGTCAATTGCTCCGACGGTCCGCAACACGTGCTTTCCGCGGTTGAGCAAATGGTGCGCGTCGGGTTACCTATTCTTGCGGCGCCGAACGCGGGGTTGCCGCGGCGTCTCGACGAACGGCTCGTGTACATTACAACGCCAGAGTACTTCGGCGTTTACGCGCGCCGCATGTACCGCGTCGGCGTGCGGCTCATCGGCGGTTGTTGCGGAACAACGCCCGAGCACATCAAGCGGATCGCGGCTGCCGCGCGCATGGCGAAGGCGGCTGATCCCACCGACGTCGCTGCCGAGACCGATGACACACGCTCCAGCGTTAGCATCGAGACTACGGCCGCCCTGCCGGCCACACCCGTCGAAGAGCGAAGTGGCCTGGGCAAGAAACTCGGAAAGAAGTTTGTCGTATCCGTCGAAGTCAACCCTCCCGTTGGGGTGGACCTCGCGAAAGTGATTCGCGCAGCGACCGAGCTACGCGATGGCGGTGTCGATGCGATCAACATTGCCGACGGCGCACGCGCACAGGCGCGAATGGGAAACATCGCCATGGCGATGCGCGTGCAAGAGCAAGTGGGAATCGAAACGATCCTCCACGTTTGCGGGCGCGATCGCAACTTGCTGGGAACGCTTGCGCATCTGCTCGCTGCGCACGAACTCGGCCTGCGCAACCTGGTGATCATCACAGGCGACCCACCCAAGATGGGGGACTTCCCTGATGCGAGCGCAGTCTTTGATCTCGATTCGATCGGCATGCTCAAGCTTGCATCGCGTTTAAACGTCGGAGTCGACCCTTCGGGCAAGCCGATCGGTGGAACGACAAAATTCGTTCTCGCGAGCGGTGCCGAGCCCGCATCACTCAACTACGAACGTGAACTTCGTCGCCTGCACGAAAAGAAGGTCGCGGGCGCTGAGTTTGTCATGACCCAGCCCGTGTACGACGCAGGCGTTCTAGACAAGTTTCTTGACGATATAGAGCCGCTTGGCCTGCCTGTGCTGGTGGGGCTTCTTCCGCTCGCGAGTTTTCGCAATGCCGAGTTCTTGCACAACGAAGTGCCAGGCATGCAGGTGCCTGAGAGCGTGCGCGAGCGGATGCGCAAGGCGGGCACGGGACCCCAGGCACGAAAAGAAGGCGTCGCGATTGCTCGCGAAATGCTTGCGCACGTCCGCCATCGCGTCGCAGGGGCGTACGTGATGCCACCGCTCGAGCGCCACGAGTTGGCCCTCGAGGTCATCGACGGATTTCTCGATCCATGAGAGCCAGCCGGACGTTGCCAGTGTCGATGTTGGGGCCACTGATCCTGATCGCCGGCGTCGCATCAACCTTCGGTTGCAAGGTCAAGCCAAAGGTGCGTCCGGTCGAAGAGGCCTACGGCGCGATCGACGATGTGCCAGATGGCGCGCTGGCCGCAAGGCCGCTCGTTGGTCGGGCGCGTTGTCGTCAGGAAGCTGAACTACCTGTCGGCGCGCCTTTCGAACTCGGCGAGCAGGCGCCTCTCGGAGGCAAGACCCTCGTTGCGATAGCGACGGGCGTCGGGCTGAACCGAGTAGGAAAGCTGCTTACCCTTGATGAATCGGGGAAGGTGGTGAGTGCGCGCGAGCTGGGTAAGCTCGAACGAGAGGCGCCTCCGCCGGTCCTTTCGACGCAGGTTGCGACGCAGGTTGCGACGCCGGTTTCGACGGAGGGTTCCACAGCGCCTAGCGCATGGGCGGTCGCTTACTTCAAACAGGGTTCGAAGCGTGAAAGCGAAGTCTTCATTGAGGGCAACGGGAAATCGTATTCGACGGTGGTTCCCCAGCAAAGCGACGACGCGTACGGCTTGTCGCTTGCGATCCGTGGCGACGACGTGCTCGTTGCATGGGACGAAGATCAACCCGGGGGTAAGGGCAGTCACGTTCGTGCGGCTCTCGTTCGAGGGGGTTCCATCGCGCATTCGGCCGTACTCTCTGACGCGGCGTCGGACGTCGATGCGCCGCAAGTCGCTGCCACCGCGGGAGGCTTTGCGATCGCGTGGGTAAACCGCCGGTCCCTGGCTTTCTCGGAGGCCGCGGCCGATCGTCTTGAGTCTCCCGGTGAGATGCCCGCGTTCGAGTGGATTGAGGCCGCAACGCTCGATAAAGAAGGTCAACTTTCGGGACGACCGTTCGATCTTACGTCGCGCACCGGGCACGCGCGCGCATTTTCGCTTGCGGGCGGAATTGCAGGCGGCGTGGTCGCGATCAGGATGGACGACGCTGCCATAAAGGCGGCCGGCGCTCGGTTGGATTTCCTCACCCTCGGTCGTGACCGAGCGGTCTCAACGGTGGCGGGCGAAGGCGTAGGCCGGTCGGTGCCGGGCGTCTTGCGGGGTGACGGCGGAGACTGGGTGCTGCAAACGACTGACGAAATGGATCAACCGGTGATTTGGTTCAATTCGTCTGGGGTGTGGAGCGGCTCCCATGAGGACAGCATCGTCCAGGGACGGGTCATTCGCGCCCTCGCCCACCGCCGCGTTTTGGTGGCTTTTGGGGACCGCGGAATCATTGCGCGCCTTGCATGTGAGTGACAGCCTTCCTTCTCGCACCAGCATGGAGTACGGTGCCGCCACGTGTCGCAGTCGACAACCAGGGCCTATAGCTCAATTGGTCAGAGCCCCCGGCTCATAACCGGGTTGTTCCTGGTTCGAACCCAGGTGGGCCCACGCATTTGTTCTGGGAGGAAGAGTTGACGATCGCCGAGCAGATTCAGTCGTTAGAGGCTCTCGCCGCGCTCGATGCGCAGCTCAAAGTGCAGGACGAGGAAGCCGCAGTCGCACGCACCGCACTTGAGAAGCTGCACGCAGCTGTGAAGCGATTCGAGGAGAAGGTCGCTTCTTCTCGTTCAAAGTTGGGCGGGTTCGAGAAGGCGCGTTCCGAACACGTCTCCGAGGTTCGCTCGATGACGATGCAAATCGAGCATTCACGCGACAAGATGGGTCGCACGCGGACCGAGCGCGAAGTGCAAGCCGTCCAGCGCGAGATGGAAGAGCTTCGAAAGTTGACGCGCGATCGCGAAGAAGAACTCGGCCGCGTGGTTGGCGACCTTGATGGCCTGAGGTTGATGATCGACGCCGACGAGGCTGAGCTTGCGAAAGCGACTGATGCTCTCGGTGCGCAACGCGAGGAGCTTGAGTCAAAGATTGGCGCCCTTGCCGACCGGGCGGCCTCCCGTAAAGAAGAGCGCGAAGAGCTCGTGAAGAAACTGCCGACGATGCTCTATCGCCGCTATGACCAAATCCGAGCCAAGCGCGGCGTCGGTCTGGCGACCACGACCGATGGCACCTGCAAGGGTTGTCACATTCAGCTGCCGCCGCAGCTCTTCCATCGTCTTCGTCGCGAGCCCTTACTCGACCAATGCCAGTCGTGCATGCGCGTGATCTACTATGCGCCACCGAGCGGTCCCGCGAACGCTGCCGCGAACACTGCCGCGAACACTCCCAAGGAGTAACCTTCGTTGAAAAGCTGCCCGTCGTGCCAGCGCGTATTTCCTGAGGATGCCGGGTTTTGCCCTGAGGATGGGACGCACCTGCTCCACATGAGCGTGGTGCCCGCGTCTTCGGCGGCAGACCGGCGCATCGGCATTCGTATCAACGGACGATACGAATTGCGTCGGGTGGTTGCCGACGGAGGCACGGGGCGTGTGTACGAAGGCGCTGACCTTCAAACTGACACGCGCATTGCCGTCAAAATTTTGCATGATGACGTTGCTCTCGACCCGGTGGCGCTTGAGCGTTTTCGGCGCGAGTACGAACTCTCGAAGAGTCTTCCACACGAGCACATCGTCGACGTGCTCGACTTTGCGCACGACGCCGCGTTCAACATCCACTACCTCGTGATGGAGTTCCTCGATGGCGAAGAGCTTCGATACGTTCTCAAGCGCGAGAAGGTCCTGGCGCCCGCACGGCTCATTCGCATGATGGCGCAAGTGGCGATGGGGCTCGACGATGCCCACGCGCGAGGCTTCATTCATCGCGATCTGAAGCCTGACAACCTTTTCTTGTGCGGGACTCGCGAAGGCGACATCTGCAAGATTCTCGACTTCGGTTCGGTCAAAGATCGCAATGCGCGCAAGAAGCTCACGCAGCTCGGTACTACGATTGGCTCTCCGTATTACATGTCGCCCGAGCAAGCGCAGGGGCTCGACACGATTGATGCGCGCTCCGACGTGTTCTCTCTTGCCGCTGTCGCGTACGAATGTGTAACTGCATTTGTTCCATTTGACGGCAACAACGGCCCCTCCATCTTGCTCGCGATCATGACGCAAGAGCCGATCATGCCAACGGTTCGCGGCATCGCTGCAAAGTATCCGATAGTTCCATCACTTGACGATGTGCTCGAAGAGGGGCTCACTAAGAACGCAGCGATTCGCACTGCAAGCGTGGGCGCGCTGGCTGACGCCATTGGTCGTGCTTACGGCCTCGAGGGAGGTCATCGCGATTGGGCGTATGCACCGCAGGCTGAGCTTGCCGCGCGGGTAGCGGCGTCTGTCCCGACCGTGCCGATCACGCTGCGCATGGAAGATCCCTTTGCGTCGTCGTTGCCGCCCGCGCAGGCCCCAACTTCGCCCACGCGTGCCATCGATGTGGCCTTTGCAGCGACGCGCGAGCCGGGTGCGTTCAGCGAAGCGCCCATTGGGCTGCCATCGCGTTCGCCGTGGATCATGCTCGGGCTCATCGGGTTCATCGCGTTGCTTGTTGGCGGCGGCCTCGTTGTGCTTGTTCTGAAGTAACGCTCAGAACGTAACTTCGACCGACTTAGTTTCAGGCGTGAACTCGTTGCCGATTTCGCCGTCGACGACGCGCAGCGCATCAGTCGCGGACGCAGCCTTCAAAAGGTCGAGATAACTCGCGTTCGTGCCGTTCGTGAGGAGGTTTGCAAACCGACCGAGAGCGTAGCCGCTCCGCCATGAGGGGGCCTCAAGGCCGTTGGTAATCAGGTCGAGGTTCTTGGTGCCGCCCGACTTGAGCGAAATGTAATCGCGCTCGTAGTAATTGTAGGAGACGCAGCTGTCGATGAAGAGCATCTGGTAGCTCGTCGGGAAGTCCTCTGCGCGAAAGCGAGATGGATCGAGCGGGCCATAGCCGATGGACGAGTGACCGTTGTAGATGAAAACGTCGCTGTTCTTGATCGCGAACTTGTGCGGCGTCG